>JACQDG010000367.1 GCA_016201185.1 Acidobacteriota bacterium
ACCGGCGCCTCTGCCTGCACGATGCTTCCGGTGTACGATCCGACGGACGGTTTCGTCACCGGTGGTGGGCGCATCGACTCTCCGGCGGGAAAAGATCTCTTGAACACCTCGGCTGTGGGACCGGCGAGTTTCGGCTTCGTCTCCAAGTACCTCAAGGGCGCAAGCACACCCTCGGGAAACCTGGAATTCCAGTTCCAGGCCGGCAACCTGAATTTCAAAAGCTCCAGTATGAACTGGTTGGTAGTCACCGGGCAGCCGCGAGCGCAATTTCAGGGTACGGGGACCATCAACGGAACCAGTGTGTGCAAGTTCCAAGTAGACGCTTGGGACAACTCCTTCCCCTCCGGGGGCGCCTTCGTGGACGCCTTTGGCATCAAGATTTACTCCTGCAACTCAGGCGGGGACGTCAATGGAAACCGTTACAGCATCGATGCAACTCCTTTGACCAAGGGGAGCATCCTCATCCACAAGTAAACACATAAGGCGGGGGGGGCAGCCATCAGGCCTCAGAATACCGAAAAGCGGGGCACGTGAATTCTCGCCAGGGGGTGAGTTTGAATCCAGCCAACACGGTCAGGGCGAATTCTCGACAGTTTGCGCTAAATCCGGTGGAAAGCCTTCAGGATCTCCTTCATGCTGTAGCGCAGCACGATGGGGCGGCCGTGGGGACAGCTCATGGGACAGTCGGTCTTGCCCAACTCCTCGAGCAGCCACTGCATTTTGCGGGGATCGAGAGGAGTGTTGATCTTGATGGCGGCGTGGCAAGCGATGGAGGCGGCGACCTTGGCTTGGAGATCGGCAGTAGAGAGATTTCGCAGTTCGGTCTCTGGAGTGTCCAGGATCTCTGTGAGTAACTTCTCGATCTGATCGTTCGCCAGGCCGGCCGGCGCCGCTTTTACCGCAATGGTCTGGTGACCGAAGGGCTCCAGTTCGAAGCCGGCGGCGTTCAGCTCCTCAGCCAGGCGAGGGAAATTTATCTGCTGCCCCGCGGTGAGGCGGACGACCATTGGCATTAACAGTCGCTGACGCTCGACAGCGCCCTTGGAGCGCTGGCGCAGGATCTTTTCAAACAGGATGCGCTCGTGAGCCACGTGCTGGTCGATGATCCAGAGGCCATCGGCGCCGGCGGCGACGATGAAGCTGTCCTTCACTTGCCCCAACGGTTGCAGCTCGCCGAGGGAGGCCAGTGACTCGACGGCGGCTTGCGGGGCGACCGCTGGAGCTGCCGGCGGCGCTTCCACTTCGATCGGGGGGGCCGAGGAAAAATCGAACCGGCCGGGGGGCGGAACGTTCGGCCGCAAGGCAAAATCGGAGAGCGGCAGAGCCGCGTCGGACTCCATCAACAGCAGGGAGGCCTCCGAGTAAGGCACGGAAACGGCCGGCTGCGGACCCGCAGGCTGCGGGCCGGACGGCGCTCTCACGGGGGGCGAAACGGGAAAAGTAGCGACCGGCTTCGTCTCGACCAGGCGCTCCCGCACCGCGTCCCGCACGAAATCGTGCACGAAGGACTGGTGGCGGAAGCGCACTTCGGTCTTCGACGGATGCACGTTCACGTCCACCTCGTCAAAGGGAATCTCCAAAAACAGCAGAGCGAACGGATAGCAGCCGGCAGGCAGCAGGTTGTGATAAGCGCTCGAGAGGGCGTGGAGCAGCAATCGATCCCGGATCAGCCGCCGGTTGACAAAAATGTAGATGGAATTCCGATTCAGCTTCTGCACCTGCGGCCGGGAGACGAACCCGGTCAGACGAAATGGTTTTTGTTCCGGCTCCTCCGGCTCAGTCTGGGCGGCGGCGACGGCTTCCACAGGCGGCGTCCAGGAGGGGCCAACCTGGATCTGCTTCTCACAGTTCCCCAGGGCCACCAGGTCTTCCAGGATTTCCGCGCCGAAGACCTGAAAGACCCGCTCGCGCAGGGTCTCGACCGGCGTTACGTTCAGCAGTTCGCCGCGGGGCGTGGTCAAGAGGAAACTCTTGTCGGGATGCGCCAGGCTGTAATGCGTGACGAGCGAAGCGATGTGGGCGAGCTCGGTCTGCTCAGAGCGCAGGAATTTCCTGCGGGCCGGGACGTTGAAGAACAGGTCTTGCACGGTGAGGATGGCGCCCGGCGCGGAGGCCACCTCTTCAACCTTCAGCAATTTGCCGCCGGCGATCTCGACCCGCGTGCCGGTCTGCTCGCGCGCGGAGCGGGTCTCCAGCTGCAACCGAGAAACCGAAGCGATCGACGGCAGGGCTTCACCGCGGAACCCGAGGGTGGCGATGGAGAGCAGGTCGCCCACTTCGCGCAGCTTGCTCGTGGCGTGCCTCTCGAAGGCCAGCAGGGCGTCGTCGCGCAGCATGCCCACCCCGTCGTCGGCCACCCGAATCAGCCGCTTGCCGCCGGCATCCACCTCCATGCGCATCCTGCCGGCCCCGGCGTCGAGGGAATTTTCAAGCAGTTCCTTCACTACGGAAGCGGGCCGCTCTACAACCTCACCGGCGGCGATCTTGTTGGCGACGTTGTCGGGTAAGATGCGGATGAGACCCATAGGGGCAGGTGTCAGGTTTCAGGTGCCAGTATACTCCCCTGACACCTAACACCTGGAACCTGAAACTTAATTTAGTGCGAGCAGCAGCTATCCCCGGCGATGTAGGAACCAGTAGGCAACTCGGGGTGATTGGCGAAATAGTTGTGCTCGTTGAGGGACTTATAGACCCGACCGGCGACCTCGGCAGCGCGGGGACCGAAGGTGGCCCGGCCGCCGCGCAACAGTACCACCACCGCCAGCTTGCTGCCTAGCTCGTTGTAGGACGTGAACCAGCCCAGGCGGACCCCGTCCTGGCTGAAAGTGCCGGTCTTGCCGAAGATGGGGTCCTGCGGATCGTAGGCCCGGCGGGCGGTGCCCCGCTCGACGGCCGCCATCATGCCGGGCAGCACGGCCGGAATCCAGCTCTGGATGTCCAGGCGCCGCTTGATCTTGGGGATGAATTGGGCGAGCTCCTCTGGGGTTCTTGGGTATTGCAAATAGTAAAGAGTGCCTCCGTTGGCGATGGCTGATACAAAGGCGGCCTGCTGGAGCGGCGTAGCGGCGATCTCCTCGCCAAAGCTGGTTAGCCGGCCCACCCCGCCGTGTCTCGGCTGCGCCTCGGGAAAGGTGCCCAACTGCTCACCGGGAATGTTCCATCCCGCTTTTTCCCCGAACCCGAACAGGCGCACATACTGCCGCACGCGCTCGAAGCCCAGCGCCTCGCCCAGACGCGCAAAGAAGACGTTGTTGGAGATGGCGAGAGCGTCGGTTAGGTTCATGAACCACTGGCGTCCCAGCCGCAGTTTGGTGTGCAGGCTGATGACGCCCTCGTTCAGAGCGGCCAGGGCTACCGGCACCTTGATCGTGGAGCAGGGGGTGAACCCGCTGGCCAGAGCCAGTTTCTGGTTGACCATGGCCAGGACGCGGCCGGTGTTAGGATCGACCACCACCACGCTTCCGTTCAGCGGCCCCAGCCCATCCACAGCCGCTTGACGGACGGTCAGGTCTTCCCCGTCCAGGACGTCGCCGGCCGCGGAATCGGCAAGCGAAGATTCCCGCCACCACTCGCCCTTTGCTTTTCTCGCGGCGCGCTTGCCGCGTCTCGCGGAACTCTTCGTCGCCGCCACGGCGGAAGGGGATGACTTTGGCTTCTTGCGGCGCGTGGGCTGCTTGTCAGAGGCCAGCGCCCATAAGCTCGAAGAAAAAACGAAAATCCCTGCTAGCGCCAGTCGAGCGAGTATTTTTGCCGTAAGCTGCACGAGGCTCCTGTTAAATCTACTGAATCAAGTATTGAAGGCGGCGGAACTGCCGCCCTCCCGGCCCGACAACTTCCTGCCGGCTCCTACCTCGGAACTGGGCGACGGCTCGCTTCCTGCGCCGCCGAGATTCCTCGAAATTCCGATCGACAGCGCGCCTTCCCGATAGGAGCTCCTGTCTTAGGCATTATTCTCAAGGGATTAGGGCTGGAAGTCAAGACATAATCTGGGCTGGGGAAAGTTTTGTCAAGCTGAATCCCATTGTCGATTCTGCAAAGCCGGGGTGGATCTGCCTGGGGGGCATCGGGATGCCGGACAGAACGGGCTATCGGGGGAAGTCCTTGTCCCGCAGCTTGGCATTAGGCTCCAAGCGAGCGAACCGGAGTTCCATACCGTGCTGGACGGCGTCGGCAAATTTCACGACCAAAGTCATGGGGTAATGGGACTGGCCCTGGGGGCGGTAGTCGGAGTAAAGCACTTGAAGTCCCGACCCCAACCCGGAGGCCGATTCGTAAACGACTTTCGCCGGGAGAAAGTCCTGGCCCAGGGTCAAGACGAACGTCTCGACGTCGCCTTCAGCTCGAAGGACGAGACCTTCCTGGCCGGAGGGCGTACCGGCGCCTGCCAGGAGCCGCATCTTGCCGTCGTGAATGCGGTCCACCAGGGCAACCAACTGAAAAGAGAGGAACTCGTTGATGCCCTTTTCTATTTCCTTGGCCTCCAACGAGCCGCGGAGCTTGCCGCTGCCCCCGGTCCTGGTCTTTTCGCCCACTCGAGATACCCACCATTTCAAACCGGCGCCTTGCATCTCCCAATAGACCCGGTCGGGTAGTTGCAGGCGGGCATTCACGGTCCAATCGGTGCGGGCCCCGCTGGGGTCCCACAGGACCGCTTTGCCGGCGGCGGTGAGTGTGCGCACATCGCGCAGCCCGGCCTCGCCTCCTAGGGACTCCATCAGTTGAGCAAACACTTCCGCCCCCAGTTTCTCTTTCATGGTGGGCGTTGGCGCCAGCTTAATGCTATGGCGAGCAGGCGCGCCGGGCTGGAGGGTCAGGGACGCCTGCTGGCCTTCATAGCCCTTTTTGCGGTAATCGAGAAAGATCTTGCCCACCGGCAGCCCGGTGATTGTTCTCGATCCCCCTTGCGTTGCACCGTGAGAGGTTCCGTTGACGAGTACGTCACATTCCGGCGGATAGCAAGTCACCGTCAGGGGACCGGCACGCGGGGGTTCCTTGGGAGCCGCAGAAGTAGGAGCGGGCGGGCCGCCTGGCGCGAGGCGCGAAATAAACTGCAATAGTTCCTCGGAAGCACCGCTTGTTTTGAGCCGGTCGAGGGCCTCCGGCGTGGCCGTAAAGGCCAGGCCGCAGCTCTGGATAATCTTGCGGAGCTGGCCTTCGTAGACGTCGGGGATGGCTTTGGCTACCTCATCGACCGTAAGGGGCACGCAGGTGGGGGTTGAGTCCTTCCTTTTTGCCTTGCCGGCGCTTCTCCTCCTTTGCGGCGGTGACGCGGCGGCCGGTTCACCGGCGGCCGGCGGCGGGATCGCGAGCCCCATGCCCAGCAAGACCACGGTTCCAACTCTTATCCACATATCGAGCTGGTCATTTCCTTACGCGGCCCATACGAAGCGCTTGAAGGGCGCCTAACGCGACGGCAGCCTGGCCTCGAACTGTTTGGCCCGGTGAACCCTTTGCCGCAGTTCGATAGCCGGAGTATAGTTGGGGCGGTTGCGGAGCACCTGATCTAGAGTGCGCAGGGCTTCGTTGTAACGACCGTCTTTCCAGGCTTCGGTGGCCCTCGCCATTCCTTGTTCCACGCGCAGCGACCTGCCTCTTGGAGCCGTGGTTGAAAACGGAGCCGGCGGCTCGCGAAGCGCTTCCCAATCCCTCCGGGTCCGGTCTGCCTGGCCTGCAAGGTCCGGGTCACTGCGGGCGGTGGCGATCTGGCCGGCGGCGGCGTCCAGGTTATTCTGCCACTCTGAAAATGGCCGGCCCGCCCCCTTGCCCATCCGGGCCAGAGCAAGGTTTAGCCGCGCCATCTCCAGGTTGGCCTCCGGACCTTGCGGGCTGATACCGAACCGGGCCACAAAGGCAGCGAGCTTCTCCAGTTGCGTGCGTATCTCCGGCTCGGCGGCCGAATCGCCGGGGGCAGACAATTTCAGCAGCGCAAGGGCCGCTTCAGGCTCTTCGCTGGACCAGTTGCCCAAGTCGGCCGTATTGGCGTAGCCACGAGGAAGAGCGCGCTTTGGCGTCACGTATTGGACCTCGACCCACTGCTTATCGCGCGAGCCGGGCAGTCGCAGAACATTCAGGCGATCGCCACGCCGCAAAGAAGCCAGAATCTTGGCGCCTGGGACGGGGGCGGCGTAGATCCGAGTCTCGGCTGACGCCACCTCCGCTGAGGCCAGCGCAGGAGCAACAGGGGCCGAGCGAGGAATCAGGCGATAGCCGATCACTCCAGCCAGCAGCAGGATTCCGGCGGTAAAACCGCCCACAACCCACTTTTGCGCCGGCTGCAGGCCGTCCGTTGATGGCATCGCCCTGGCAGGCGCCTTTCGGGTACCCACCGCGGTGGGCCGGCCGGCAGGCGGGGTCATTCGCGGCAGACTGGGCGGGGACGCGGCGGGAACAGGACGCTTGACTGGAGCCTTCACGTGCTCCAGGGTTGCAATACCACGGGACGCTGTAGAAGGCGGCGACGTTGGTGACGGTGTTCGCATCGCGGTGGAAGCCGGAGGCGGGGCCGGCTTTTTTACTTCCGCCGGCGGAGGGGCGGGAGCCGGCGCGGGCACAGCCGGCACTTCGGGAAGCTTAGGCGGCGCGGGCGGCGGCGCAGGCTGGGCGGATCGTGCCGCTGGGCCCGGAACCTCAAATGGACCGGAAGGCAATGGCTCCGAGCGAGAGGCCGCTGCCGCCGGAGGCTTTTCCGGCGCCGCCGGCTTCGGGCGCTCGAGTCCGGCCAGAGCGTTCTGCTTGATGGCCGCAATCTCCTTGTCTTTCTGCTGTCGCGGCCCCAGGCTCTCCACGAACGCCACGCACTGCCGGCAATCCAGCTCCAGCAGTTGCCGGGCCCGCTGCCGAAGGGCGACCATGATGGGGTCCTGTGGCGGAACAGCGGCGACCGGAACCAGCTCGTTCAGCCGCTTCTCGCACTCGCTAACGGCCATCGCGAAGCGCTCGTCCGCGGCCAGCAGTTCTTGCATGCGTCCCAGAGCCTGGGAAGCGGCCGCCGGCCGCTGGTGGTCAACGGCCTCGTCGAACTCGTGCAGCAGCCGCAGGAAGTCCGCCATGCGCTGCTCGTTCGGGTCTTCGTCCAGGCGGACCTCATCGAACTCGCGGCGGTACCGCTGGCGGGTCTCGATCTTCTCCGGGTCCATCAGCGGTAGGTTCTCCATGAACTGGAGAGATTCTTCAGCGCCCGAGACGTCATTCTCCTGCATGCGCTCGGCGAAGCGGGCCCGCGCCAGCTCGAAATCGGCGGTCAGAAGCGCCTTTTCCGCCTGCGCCCGCAACCGCAGGGCTTCTTCGGAACCACCGGCCTGTTCGGTCAGCACGACCCGTAATTGCTGGGAACACTCCGCTATGGTCGCCCGATCCTGCTCCTCGATCGACTGTTGCAACCGGGCCAGCAGGGGCAGGAGATCCGGACCGGAGCGGACAGGCCCGGCCGAGGCTCCGGCCTCAGTGGCAAGCGGCGCAGCCGGTTCGGACGACGGGGCGGAAAGGAGTTTGGCAGCCGCCACCTCTTCCCCTAAGGCCCGGATCTGAGGATGGTCGGGGAACTCCGATTTCAGCCGCTCGATTTCGCGAAAGCTGCCCTCCAGGTCGCCTTTTTTCACCATAACGCGGGCGTGCCGCAGACCCTTCAGAGCCGTTTGCGCCAAGCTCAAGGCTTTCTCGAGCGCCCCGCGTATCCGCTCCAGAGCGGCAAGGATTTCGTGCAATTCGAGGTAAGTGGCTGCGGCCGGGGTTTTGGGCGTCCCTTGATCCACTGCGTTCCAATCAGCGCCGGCTTCCTGAAAGAGGGCGAGAATTCTTGGGCAGCGTTCGAAGTCACCCAGTTCGGCGCGGGAGGCGAGAACCTCGTTTCGCAGCGACTCCACCTGGGGATATAGTTCGGCGACCTTCAGCCGAAGCTCCTCCCGGACCGCCCGCAGGGCGCCGGCAAACTCGTCCCCCGTCTGGAAGCGCCGCTCAGGGCTCTTGTCCAGCCCCCGGGCCATCAACTGCTCGAGTGAAGCCGGCATCCGCGTGTCGATGGCGCAGAGCGACTGCGGCTGCTCGCTCACAATGCGCTTCGCGACATTGGAACCCTTGAAAGGATGCTCGGAGACGAGGAACTCGAAAAAAACCAGGGCGGCGGCAAACAGGTACGTGCGGGTCTCGCAGGGCTTGCCGCCGATCTGTTCGGGCGCCATGTAATCGGGAGTACCCAGAGCGGCTCCGGCGCGGGTGAGCTGGGAGGCGGTCACGCGGGCGATGCCGAAATCCAGGATCTTGGCCCAGTTACCCTGCTGGATGAAGATATTGCCGGGCTTGATGTCGCGGTGGACGATGCCGTTGCGGTGGGCGTGGGCCAGCCCTTCGCACACTTGGGCCGAGAGCTCCAGCCTGGTTTCGAGGGGCATCGGGCGTTTTTCAGCAATGATGCTCCGCAGGTCGGAGCCCACCAGCAGCTCCATGACAATGTAAGCGAAGTCTTCTTGCTCGCCCAGGTCGTAAACGGTGACGATGTGGGGATGCTGGAGCTTGGCGCAGGAGCGGGCCTCGCGGTAGAAGCGCTGCTTCAGCTCGGAGTCCACGTCGGCGCCGGTGTGGATGGTCTTCATCGCCACGTCGCGCTCGAGCACAGTGTCGCGGGCGCGAAAGACGGTCCCCATGCCGCCCGTGCCGAGCTTTTCCAGGATCTCGTACTTGCCGAGAGTCTTCATGCCTGCGGATCCCGCTGATCGGCGTAGCGCACCAGAATGCAGGAAACGTTGTCCGGGGCCCCGTTACCCCGGGCTGCCTCGACCAACCGCGCCGCCATTCGCTCCAGTGCGCCGCCGGCCGCCACAATGGACCGCACCGCCGCTTCGTCCACCACTCCGTGCAAGCCATCGCTCGACAACAGCAGGAGGTCCTGATAGCAGAGGGGGTACTCCATGGTCTGCACGTCGATGGTCTCCCGCGAGCCCGTGGCCTGGGTCAGCACATTGCGCATGGGGTGGCGCAGGGCCTCCTCAGGGTTCAGGGTCCCCTGCCGGATCATGGCTCCTACCCATGTGTCGTCCCTAGTGAGCTGTTTTAATTCCCCGTTGCGGGACAGGTAGACTCGGCTGTCGCCGACGCTGCCGATGGCTGCCTTGTCCTCGCGGACGAGAACGGCGGCCACGGTGGTTCCCATGCCGGCGTATTCCGGTGACTGCTCGGACCGCTTCCACACCTGGCGGTTGGCCAGTTGAATCGCCGTCGAGAGGCGGTTTTCGTCCAAAGAGATGGAAAAGTCGTATCCGAACGGCCAGGTAACGTCAACGCGATCGCGGGAGGACTCAATGTAGTAGCGAATCGTCGTCAGCGCCAGTTCGGCCGCCACCTCTCCGTGGCTGTGGCCTCCCATCCCGTCAGCAACGACGAAAAGAGAGGAACTGTCGTCGATCAGGATGCGGTCCTCGAGCCTCCCAATCGTTCCATTACTACTACCCAGCCCGGGCCTAAGGGGCCCCTCCGGGCCCCACGGCCAGGATGTCCTAGATTTTACTCTTATTTGGCTCTTGTTGGGTATTATCCGGCAGTCATACTACCCTTGTCGCCCATCGGCGGACCGGCAGGGTGGTTTCCTTTCAGTTTCCTGCGCCTTTCGTTATAGAATCAGAGCACTATGACACGTTATGCCGCCGTTCTACTTTGCCTCTTGTTCGCCGGGACCCTGGTGGTTTCCACTGGCGCCCGGTCCGCCGATCCCCGCTTGAACAATTCCTTTCGCCGCGAAGAGCAAAACGGCTGGATCTATGTCCATCTGGAGGGGAGTCCCCGGGAACTGGGGTTCCAGCACGGCTACTGGCTGGAGCCCGAAATCCTGGCGACCTTCCAGGCCGCAAGCCGGCTGGCCGAGCACGACAGCCGTCGTCCCTGGGCCTTTTTCCGGGAGACGGCCGAAAAGGTCCTCTGGCCCCATGTCGAGCAGCAGTACCGGGAAGAGCTGCAAGGTGTTGCCGAGGGGATCAAGGCGCGGGGTGGCTCGCTCGACCTGTGGGACATCGTGGCCCACAACGCCATGGAGGAGTTGTCAGGCTATTACGTGCCGTGGCTGAACAAACAGCAGGCGGCAGGGGTTAAGACCCGCGGGGCGCCGGAAAGCTGCAGCGCCTTTGTGGCCACGGGCAGCTATACCCGCGACGGCCGCATCGTCATCGGGCACAACAACTGGACGGATTACGCCACCGGACGCAACTGGAACGTCGTTTTCGACATGGCGCCGGCTTTCGGCTACCACATCTTCATGGACGGCATCCCCGGCATCATCGCCAGCGACGACGATTTCGGCATCAACTCGGCCGGGCTGATCATCACCGAAACGACCATCAGCCAGTTCGAGGGGTTTGAGCCCAAAGGCATTCCGGAGTTCGTGCGGGCGCGCAAAGCGATGCAGTACGCCGCCTCCATCGACGACTTCGACCGCATCATGCGGGAGGGTAACAACGGCGGCTACGCCAACGCCTGGCTGCTCGCTGACCGCAAGACCAACGAGATCGCCCGGCTCGAGCTGGGGCTAAAAAATGTCAACCTGGAGCGGACCAAGGATGGCTACTTCGTGGGCGCCAACTTTCCGGTGAGCGAAAGGCTGGCGCGCGAGGAAACCCCGGGCTACGACATGAAGGACCCGTCCATCAGCGGCAATGCGCGGCGGGCCCGCTGGGAGCAACTCATGGCCGAGTACCGAGGCAAGATCGACTTGGCGGTAGGGCAGAAGTTTCTTAGCGACCACTACGACACCTTCACCCGTAGCCAGGACCCCAGCCAGCGGACTTTATGCGGGCACGTGGACTTGTCGCGCGAAGGCATGCGACCCTGGCAGCCGCCCTTCGGGCCGGCCGGCACGGTGCAGAACAAGGTGACCGACGCCGCCATGGCTGAGCGGATGAGCTTCACCGCCGCCATGGGCCATGCCTGCGGCCTGCACTTCAAGGCTGAGGAGCACCTCCGCCGCCACCCGGAGTTCAGCTGGCAGAAGGGTATATTGCGGGACCTCGATTCCTATCCCTGGACGACGTTCTCCGCGGCGAGGAAGTAGTTTTCCACCGCAGAGCCGCAGAGGGCGCAGAGAACACCTCACAGGCGGTCTACGTCACGTTCTGCTTTTGGAGATCGGCGGCAGGTTCTGCCACCGGCTGCGCCAGCGGCAGGCGGATGAAGAACGCGGCGCCCCGGCCGGGTTCCGATTCGACCCACATCTCCCCGCCGTGGTCGCGGACCGTCTGGCGGGCCAGGGCCAGCCCTAAACCCATGCCATTCCGCTTGCCGGCGCTGGCGAAGGGCTGGAAGAGCTGCTCACGAATCTCGGGGCGAATGCCGGGACCGGTATCCTGGACGCGAACGGTCACCGAGCCGGGATCGATGTGCGCGTCCACGGTGAGGTGGCCGCCGCCGGGCATTTCCTCAAGCGCATTCACCAGCAGGTTGCTGAAGGCCCGCTCCAGCCGGCCTCGGTCGGCCGCTACCAGAACCTCATCCGGGACGGAAACAACCAGCTCGACCCTTTGCGTTTCGGCGACGCTGCGCAGCGGGTCGACGGCAGCCTGCACGATGTCCCTCAGGGGGCGCTCTTCCCTTTCCTCGGTGGTCTTCCCGCGTGAGATGTTCAGCAGGTCGGCCAGCATGTCCTGCATTTTCCTCGAGGCTTTGTAAATGTTTCCCGCCAGGCGCTTCTGCTGGTGAACGGGTAGCTCGGTGTGGACCAGCAGTTCGCTGCCCCCGTAAATCGCCGCCAGCGGATTGCGCAAATCGTGGACGATCGAGCTCGCCAGACGGCCGATGGTCGAGAGGCGCTCGTTGCGGATCAGCTCCTCTCGCGCGTCCTGGATCGAGGCGCACATGTTGTTGAAGGTGCGGGCCAGCCGGCCGATCTCGTCGTTCGAGACGGGCTCCACGCGGCTGGCGTAGTTTTCATGGGCCACCTCGGCGGCGGCGTGGTCCAGCGCTTCGATGGGCCGGATGATCCGCCGGGCTAAGACATACGTGATCAGGAAACCCAACCCCAGCGAAACAATCCAGATGGCAGCGATCTGGCGGCGGAGAGCGGCGTAGCCGGCCGTGGCCGCCTCGAGCGAACGCAGCACGCTCAGGCGCCCCACCTTGCGGCCCTCCAAATCCAGGAGCGGCTCGGAGAGCTCGATGTAATTCAAGTCGGGGGCGGCGAGACGCTCCGGCACGCCCTCGGGACGGTGGTTCATTAGAGAAAGCAGCGAGGAAGCGCGACGCTCCAGAGTAGAAGCAAACAGCCGGCTTCCGGAATAGAAGGCAAAATCGCTGCCGGTAGACAACTTCAACTGGGCAGCCACGGCATCAGACACCTCGAAGCCCGTCACGAGCACGTTGATCAGGGCCAATCCGGTCCCTGACTGCACGTAGACGGGTGTCACAACAAACTGGTAGAGGCGATCTTGGATCAGGCCGAAGCCGCTCTGCTGGGCGGGGAACCGGGCGCGGGCCTGGTCTACGAAGTGCAGCTCGTCGGGCACGGTGGTAGAGCCGACCACAGCCAGCCGGGTGATGACGCGGCCCCTGGGATCGGCCACCACCAGCAGACCGCCCTCCCCGATCTCCCTTTCCAGGTTCCGCAACAGGTCGCCGGCGGTGTCTCGGATGGTAGCCACGTCGCTCGTGCCGAAGGCGGCCCGCACGTGCGGCGCCCTCGAGATATGCCCGCTGAGCGTTTCCAGAGCCTGCGCCCGGGCCCTCCACAAGGAACGATAGGCCCGGAGGCTGCTAGCCACCTCGGCGGTGAGCTGCTTCATGGTCGTGTTCACCAGGTGCTGGGAAACAATCCAACCAGTAACTACGAACAGAACCGTAATGGCCAGCGATGTGGACAGCCAGATTTTGGTCAGTAGCCGCATCGCCTATCTCCGCCCTCCCGGATAAAAGATACGGTCTTCGGGCGCCGGGGGATAGTCCCGGCCGTACTTGTTCTTATGGGGAAGGGCCAGGTAGCCCTCTTTCGAAATCCGGATCTCCGGTAGCGCCAGGTTCCCGCCGTCGACGGTGATCCTTCGCTCGAGCGCCGCCAGCACTGGCGCCTGGGCCCGCTCCTGCCATACCAGCAGCCGGTAAGCGCCCGGCGGCGCCTGAATTTCGAAGTGCCCACCCGGACCGGTGACGGTGAAGTAAGGCGTGGGCAACACGGCGATGACTGCGCTCATCGTGGCGTGGATGTTGCAGAACACCCGGACCATGCCCGGCCGCCGGAACACCACGCGTCGCGAGCTTTGCGGGGCGTACAGGTGGAGGTCGAACACCTGACCGTCATAATTGGAAAAAACGAAAATCCACCGCCGTGCCGACCTCGACCGCCAGCACATGGGGAATGAAGGTCTTATTTTTCTGCAGCATGGTGGCCCGGAGCGGCCGGCCGGCCGGAGGTTGAGGGGCGCCATTCCACGGCTCCAGCCACACCACCACGCCCGAATAATCCCGTTCCTTATTAACCGCGCGATCCTTGGAATTGATCAGCACGACATTGCCGGCGACCGTAGCAGCCGGCGCCGTCGAAGCCGCCATGCCGCACAGACACACCATCACGCCGGCGAGAAGCGCTCGGCGTCTTTGTGGCTGGGTGATGAGAATCATGCCCCTAAAACAAGTATGCCAGAGCCAGGTCGTAATGGTTGTTCAGCGGTCGCTGGCCGTTCAGGAACCAGGTGCGGACCTGGGAAGCTTCGCCTCCTATCACTACATTATTGGCCAGCCGGTAGAAAATGTTGGCCGCGTAAGCCATGTTCCTGGCGATGCCGCCCGGGGCCAGGTCGAAGTTGTTGGGGTCGTCCTCGCCGCCGTAGAGATTGAAGCTCAGCCGCGGCGTTGCAACGAAAGTGACCTGAGCCCAGCCGCCCCGCGTGCGGACCGGAATCACGCGGAACTGGCCGGGGGCGACGGTTACAATCGTGAAGCCTTGCCCCCCTCCCCCACCTCCCAGCTTGGCCAGGTTCCGGCCGAAGAACCAGGCGCCCGTGAACTCGATTCGCTCAATCGGATTGAGGAACCAGTCGAGCGAGAAGGCCCGGGCCGGAACGGAGGCGCCGGCCACGTGGGTCTGGCTCACGTGAAAGCCCGGAGCAATCTCGATGCGTCGGCGGTCGTCGAATTTGTGAGCGAACTGGAAACGGCCCTCCAGGGCGGGGCGCTTGGAGGCGAGGGTGGAATAGAGCTCGGGCGTGATCCGGGCGCCTTCTTCGTATGTTTGGGAAACGCCGATGCGGGCGCTCAGCTCCTGGCCCGGACCCAGGGTCAATCTCTGCTCGAAGCGGGCCTGCGGCCGCCAGCGCCACAGATTGCCTGCTGCGGTAAGGGGCGAGACGCCCACCTGCGCCAGGGAATTGGGCTCGCGCGGAGCAAAGATCGGCTTTTCTTGCCCCACCAGGAAGCTACGGGAGTTCCACTGGCCCTCGATGAAAGCTGTGCGCAGTCGCACTGTCTGGTAGAGAACTTCACTATCTCCGCCGAAAGCATCCATGATAAAGGACCCGCGGAAGCGGCCGCCGAGAACAGCCTCCGGGCCCTCGAATTCCAGGCCCAGGACGCTCTGCCGCAGAGTCGCGCCGGAATTCGCAGGGGCTGAAGCGGCGGAAGCCACGACAGGGTTGTCGGCCCCTCCGCCGTGCTGCGTGTTGGAAAAAAGATTGAACAGGGCCATGCCGGTGAGCCGCACCGGGACGCGGTGGGTCGTCTCCACCTTGACCTGGTCCTGCTCGGCCACGCGGCCGGCCTGCACTTCGAGCTTTTCCTCCAGTTCCTCCAGGCGGGCGGCGGTCGAGGCGCTTTCAGCAGGGCGCTCTAGGGCGCCCGCAGGAGTTTCTTGCTTGGCCTTGGTCAGTTCCTGCCGCAGGAGCCGCACCTCGGTCAGCAGCTCGGTGTTTTGCTGCTCCAGCCGCTCGAGCCTCTGGGTGATGGCCTCCAGGTTCACGGCGGTCTGGGAACGGGCCGGCATGGCGCCTATGACTAATGCTGTGAGGAAGAGGCGGGTAAAATGAGGAACGGTTCGCATGGACCCTCCATTAGGATGAATTCAGCAGGCACTCCACTTTCTTCCGGACTTCCAGCGGCGACCAGGGCTTGGAGAAAAAGGCGTCGGCGCCGAGGCGCTTCACCCGCTCCGAAACCTGGGGGTCGCCCAAGCCGCTTATCACAACGATTGGCAGCAGCGCGAAACGCGACTGCTGCCGCACCCGGCGGATCAGCTCGAAGCCGTCCAGGAACGGCAGCTCCAGGTCGGTAACCAGGGCATCAATGGCCGCACCTTTTTCCGGCGCCAGGTATTCCCAGGCGCGCAGGCCGTCGCTGACTCGCAGCACGTTCACGCCGGGTATGTTCTCAAGCGCAATTTCCAGTGTGGCAGCGGCCGTTTCGGCATCCTCGACGATCAAGATTTTTCTCGACATGATGTTTCGGGAGGTATCCGGCGGCCGGCGCCGCCTGTCCAATTCTCGCCGAAGCCCGTTTCGCAGCAAGCCCCTCAGTTGTTAACTATCTGTTAACAATCTCCCAGGCGTCAGGGAAGAAACCGGTAGCCTACCCCGTGCACGGTAGTGAAGTGCCGTGGGACGTTGGGGTCCGGCTCCAGCTTCTGACGCAGCTTGACCACGTGAATGTCCACGGTCCGGGTGTTGGGGAACGTTTCGTAGCCCCACACGGCGTTCAAAATCATGTCGCGCGTCAGCGGCCGGTCGGGATTTTGCAAGAAGTACACCAGCAGGTTGTACTCGGCCGGCGTGAGCTTGACGGACTGGCCCCGGCGCTCGACCAAGCGCCGGTCGAAATCTATCTCCACCTCGCCGAAGTGCGCCACCCTTTTGGCGTCTCCTGAGGTGCGGCGCAGGACGGCGCGGATGCGGGCCAGAAGCTCGCGCGATCCAAAAGGCTTGACTACGTAATCGTCGGCGCCGATCTCGAGCAGGAGGACTTTGTCGATCTCGTCTCCCACGGCGCTGAGCACGATGATAGGCGTGCTGAGCCGGGCGGCACGCACTTGCTTGCAAATTTCCATGCCGCTCATGCCCGGCAGCCGCAGGTCGACCAGGATCAGGTCGGGTTTGAGACTCAGGGCCTTCTCAAAGCCCTCCCGCCCGTCGGCGGCCATATGGGCCCGGAAACCCTCCTGCTCCAGCATCACCCCGATGGTGTCACGAACCGTTTCGTCGTCGTCGATGACCAGAATGGAGGACATACCCGGACTGCATGTCGATTATAGCGACTTAAGGCTGAAATATTGTCGCTCCACGCCTAACAGCAAAGGTCGGTAGGGCCTACAAGCAACTGCATCAATTCCAGTCGCGGGCCAACTTCGGTACCTGGCTATACCGCATCGCGGTGAATCGCTCGGTCGACCTCGTGCGGGCGCGGCAGCGGCGGAAAGAGGCCCGGCCGCCGGCCAAGGCAGACCCGTCCGAAATGCTGCAGGCGGTGGCAGCGAGCGATCCGACGCCGGAGCGGCTGGCCTTCAGCCGCCAGGTGCAGCAGAAGGTGGCAGCGGCTCTGGACGAACTGGCCTTCATTGAGGAGATCCTCACCCGCTGAGGCTCGTCCAGAGCGGCGGCGCCAGCCCGTCCATCTGGCCCGGAACCTGTAACTTCTCCTACGTTCCCCACGCCTAAATGCACGAAGGCGTCTGGCAGAGGCTTTTGCCGGACCAGCAAGTGCGGTAGGATACGCCTGAGCCATAGATCGGCGGGCGGCTGGCCGGCGAGGGGCGATGCTGGTTGATTTCGAGGTCATCAGGAGGGCCCAGTCCGGTGATGAGGCGGCTTTCAATGAGCTGGTGCAGGCTTACCGGAAAAGGATCCTCGGGACCGTGTTCCGGCTTGTCGGCCGCCCGGAGGATGTGGAGGACGTCAGCCAGGAGGTCTTCCTCCGGCTGTATTACTCCCTCAACCAGTTGCGCACGGCGGAGGTTTTCGAGCCCTGGCTTTACCGGCTGACGATTAACGCAGCTTATGATTATCTGCGCAAGCACCGCCGCCGGCCGGAAACCAGGATGGCCGACCTGAGCGAGGAGCAGGTAGCGGCGGCCGACATTCTCGCCGGCAGCCGGGAGGCCCTGGACGAGAAGCGGAAGGTCCAGATACGGGAAATGGTAGGGCTCATGCTCGATCACGTTTCCGACCAGGACCGCAGCCTGTTGATACTGAAGGAGGTCCAGGGGCTCTCGTTGAAGGAGTTGGAAGCCATTTACCAGGTAAATGAAAACGCTTTGAAGGTCCGGTTGTTCCGTGCCCGGCAGCGGGTGCTAAAGGCTTTCGAGCAGTACGAAAAGCAGGAGCAGAAGGAAAAAGAACAAAGGGTAAAGGATTTCAGCCGAGGGCGGGGCATATGAGGGAGAACGAAGGAGCCGAGAAACTGGAATTGTTGTGGGAGGCTTACCGGCGCGTGACCCCCGAGCCGGAGCCAGGTCCCAATTTCATGCCAGAACTGTGGGCCAGAATCGACGCCTCACGGAGCGTGAGCTGGGTGGGGCCGCTCAAGCAACTCGTGGCCCGGCTGCTGCCGGTAACGGCGGCGCTGATCCTGGCCATGGGCGCCTATATCTGGATTCCGCAGTTCCGTTCGGCCGGAAGAAGCGCCACGCCCGATGCCCCCTATGTGGATGTTCTGGCTGCTGAGATGATGGAAGACCAGCAGCCCGCCGTGTGGCTGACCAAGGGCGAGGAGCAAAGAAAATGATGAGGCAAAAGCGTCTGGCGGCGCTGTATCTGGGGATCGTGTTTCTGGCCGGGGCGTTGTTTGGGTCGGTGGCCCACGGTCTTTACGTCCAGCACACGGCCCGGGCTTCCTCGCCCCGGGAGAACCGCGACCGCTACGTGGCCCGGTTGAAGAAGGACCTCGATCTGACGCCGGAGCAGGTGACTAAGGTCATTGCCATCAGCGAAGAGACCGGCAAACAGATGCAGGATATGCGCGAAAAGATGGCGCCCGACTTTGCGGCCATCCGCGAAGCCCACCGTCAGAGGATCATGGCCATCCTCACCCCGGACCAGGTTCCCAAGTATCAGAAGATCGTGGAAGAGCACCAGCGGCGTCACGCGGAGCACGAGAGCCAGCACAAGTAGGGTAGGCGCCACGGCCCGCTTGAAGCAGCATACTTAGTCCCCGGTCCAGGAGGACCTAGCCGGGAAACCCCACGCACATCGGCTATACTATGCTCAGGAGGCACACGTGAAAGTTGCAGCCGCCGTTTTGGGAGTCTTGCTGCTCGTAGGCCTGGCGCTAGGGTCCTCGTTTGTCAGCCGCCGCAACGAGATGGTGGCCCAGAAGGAGGCCATCAAGAATGCCTGGGCGCAAGTGGACACCGTCTTGCAGCGGCGCGCGGACTGATCCCCAACCTGGTGGAAACGGTGAAAGGCTACGCCACCCAGGAGCGGACCGTTTTCGAGAGCATCGCCCAGGCCCGCGCAGCCATGGCTGGGGCTCGGACCCCCGCCGAAAGGATTGCCGCCAACGACCAATTGAGCGGCGCTCTTTCCCGTTTGCTGGTGGTGGTGGAGAATTATCCCCAGCTCAAGTCGAACGAGAATTTTCTTCGCCTGCAAGATGAATTGGCCGGAACGGAGAACCGGATCGCCGTCGAGCGGCGCAAGTACAACGAAGTGGTACAGGCCTACAACACCAACATTCAGCTCTTCCCCAACAACATCGTGGCCTCTCTCTCCGGTTTCCAGCGGGAGGACGCCTACTTCCGCGCCACGGAGGCGGCCCGCACGGCGCCGGCGGTGAAGTTCTAGCGCCCGGTTACCTGCTCAGCGATTTCAGCAGACTTTGAAAACCGGACTGCGCCGCGGTAACCGTCCCGGCCGGCCCGGTCAACTTGAAGAAAACCGGACCCTCCGGCCCCTCCACGATCGCTCCCAGCAGGCGATACCTCGGCCTGGTTATTTTTCCGGGCGCCATGGGTCCCGCCGCTCCCAAGTAAGTGCCGGCAAGATCGATCGTGGTCACCGCCAGGATCAGCGGCGC
>JACQDG010000368.1 GCA_016201185.1 Acidobacteriota bacterium
GCTTGCCAGGTTATATGCAGCGAAATAGTTTCCCTTTTCTACGAGCCGGGAGATTTCCGGAAGCGCCTGTTCCCTGGCCCAAAGCACTTTGGAACTGCGATGTACGGACCGTGCCGCGAGGCCCGCAAGAGCGAGGAGGATCAGCAGCACGGGCACGGCAACCTTGGGCCGCCTCGTTTGGCGCCACAGGAGTTGAAGGTCGATGGAACGGCTTGTCGGGGCGGTAAGAGTGGCGCGGTAATCGGCGAGGTCCCTTGATAGCTCGGCGGCCGCGCCGTAACGAGATTCGCGATTTTTCTCTAATGCCTTGGCGACCACCTGTTCTAGTTCGGGAGCGGCATCAAGTCGAAAGGCCTTCAGCGGCTTCGGTTTCTCGTTGACAATGGAGTAGACTATCGCCGGCAGGTGATCTCCCTGAAACGGACGCCGGCCGGCGAGCATTTCATACAGCGTCACTCCCAGCGACCACAGGTCGGTGCGCCCATCGGCGTTCAGCCCCTGCGCCTGCTCCGGAGACATGTAGGCTGCCGTGCCCAGGGTCGTGCCGGTCTTGGTGATCTCGGTTGCGCCGGCCTGTTTCGCCAAGCCGAAATCGACGATCTTAACGATGCCGTCATTGGTCACCATCAGGTTCGCCGGCTTGATGTCCCTGTGAACAAGCCCCCTTTCGTGGGCCTTGGACAGGCCCTGGGCAACCTGAATGGCGAAATCGATCGCTTCCTTCACTGGCAGGGGGCCGCGCTCAATCTTTTTCTTGAGCGTCTCGCCCTCGTAATAGGCCATAACGATGAACAGTTGCCCATCGTCGGTCTGGTTGATTTCGTGGACGGTGCAGATGTTGGAATGGTCGAGAGCCGAGGCGGCCTTCGCCTCGTGGATGAAGCGTTTCTTTTGGTCTTCGTCAGCGCCGAAGTCACGAGGAAGAAACTTCAGAGCGACCAGGCGGTCGAGCCTCAAGTCCTGGGCTTTATAGACGACGCCCATGCCCCCGCCGCCCAGTTTTTCCAGGATCTTATAGTGAGAAACCGTTTGACCGACCATGTGTTGCCTACACACACCGCTCCCTTACAGTAGCGGGTCAGGGACAGCCTAACACAATTCTAGGCAGTGGCTTTCTGGCTGCGAACAGCCGCCACGTTCTTCTCCCACTCCTGGCGCTTCGCCTCCCGGTGCTGGAGGACGTAGTTCTTGGCCTCTTCAAAGGTGTGGAAATGATGGCGGCCCTTGATCAGGTTGCAGGGGCGGCAGGCGGCCACCAGGTTGCGCGGGTCCTTCTTGCCTTTCAAGGCGCGCGGGATGATGAAGTCCACCGTCATCATCAGCGCATTCTCGAAGCTGGCTGTGCCGTCGAGACCGCAGTACTGGCAGCGGAAATGGTCGCGCGCGAGAATTTTCATGCCTTCGTCATGGGTCAGCGGCTTGGCACGGCGAATCATATGGACAAGCTTTTTCACAGGGGACGGCATCGGGTACCTCCGGAAGTGAGATTGTTGCTTCCAGTATGCTCCTGCGAGGCGAAAGTTCCAAGCCCCTCTTTGAAGCCGCCGATCAATACTGAGGGCTATTCCAGTTCGCCGGGTGCCAGGGAGATGGACTTCAGGAAAGACACCAGGTCCAACAACTGCTTTCGGGTGAAGACCCGGCCGTAGTCGGAGGGCATGGGGGAGTGCCGCTCGGGAGTGACCTTCTCGATCTGGTCCTTGTAGATGGTGCGCAGGACAGGGGGGAGGGCCGAGGTATCGTAAAGCCGAAGAAATTCCGGCGTTTCCTGCTTTTCCAAACCTGTGATTCGCTCCCCCGATTTAGTCACCACGGTGATCGATTCCACGGCCAGGCGGGAGCCGGGCTCGATGATATCGCGAAGGATTTCACGGGGTGGGCGGCTGAAGGCGGCCGTCAGGTCGGGACCCACGTCCGCACCACGGCCCTGGAACCGGTGGCAGGCAGCGCAGTTCTTGGGGTTGGAAGCGTCAAAAAACAGCGCTCGGCCCGCTTCGGGGTCGCCGGAATTGGGGTCGGCGGGTTTTGCCGGGGCGGCCGGCGCCGGAGGAGAGGCCGGGGAGGCGGCAGGCCCAGCTCCCTCCCCGGACAGGGACAGAATGTAGGCCACCACGGACCAAATCTCATCCGTTGAAAGCTGGGCCTTGAAGGCGGGCATGGCAGAGTTGCCGGTACCGTTGGAAATGGTAGTGAACAGGTAAGTCTTGTCCAGTTTCCGGCCCGCCAGGCGCGGACCGCGACCCGCCCGGCCTTCTTTGCCATGGCAGTAGCCTATGCCGCAGCGTGCGCCGAAGATATTGCTGCCTTTTGAGATAACGGCCGGATCCTCAAGCTTTACTGTAGGTGCTTGGGCCCAGAGCAGGGCCCCCGAAGCGAGGATAAGGCTCCGCCTCATGGCTCCGAAAGGGCGAAGGCAAAGATCACCGAGCCGCTGGGAAAGTACTCGGCTTCCGGCCAGATCTGCGGCAGCAGGCCGGCCAGAGCCGAGCCCCAGCCACTGGGGGTGGCGATGTACTGGCGGCCGTTGACCGCGTAAGTGACCGGAGAGCCGCGGTGGCCCGAGCCGGTCATGAAGCTCCACAGTTTCTTGCCGGTGGCCGCGTCGAGGGCGAAAAACTCCCCTTCCGGGTCGCCGGTAAAGACCAGGTCGCCGCCGGTGGCCAGGGCGGAGGCCAGCAGCGGGTATTTCGAGCGGTAAATCCAGTGCCGCTTGCCTGTGATGGGATCGTAAGCGCCCAGGTGGCCGCCCGCCTCACCGCTGGGCGGCGGCTTGAACTCGAACTGCCCGCCCATAATCTGCTTTCCTTCAACCTTCTCTTCTTTCTGCGGAACCACCGTCTGGCACCACTCAATGCCCGTGGTGTAAAACCAACCAGTCTTCGGGCTATAGGCACCGTGGTTCCAGCTTCGTCCGCCGCCGACGGAAGGGCAGATGAAGCTGGATTTCCCGAGGGCCGGCTCGTTGCGGCCGATCAGGCGCCCTTGCTCGTCGATGCCCTGAATCCAGTTCAAGTTCTGGACCAGCGGCCAGGCGGAGACAAACTTGCCATCGGTCCGGTCTACAACAAAGACATAGCCGCCTTTGTTCACGTTCAGCAGCAGCTTGCGCTTTTGGCCCTTGTGCTCCAGATCGAGCAGAACGGATTCGTAGGCGCTGTCCCAATCCCAGACGTCGTGCGGGATCTGCTGGTAGTACCACTTGAGCTTTCCGGTGTCGGCGTCAAGGGCCACGACGGAATCGGTGTAGAGGTTGGCGCCTTTCCGATCGTCACCATAGAAATCCGCCGCCGGGTTGCCGACGCCCCAAAAAACCAGGTTCGACTCCGGGTCATAGCTTCCGGTCATCCACGTGGAAGCGCCGCCGAACTTCCAACTGTCGCCCTCCCAGGTCTCGTGGCCGGGTTCGCCGGGGCCGGGGATGGTCCAGAAGCGCCACACATGCCGGCCCGTCTTGGCGTCGAAGGCATTGATATATCCGCGATGCGCCATTTCGCCGCCGGTCACGCCGACAATGACCTTGTCCTTTACCACCAGTGGTGCGCCGGTGATGTTGCAGCCGCACTGGGCGAGGTCCTCGATGGCCACGTTCCACACTTCGCGGCCCGTTTTCGCATCCAGTGCGACCAGGTGGTTGTCCAGCGTGCCCATGAAGACCAGTCCGTAACCCAGCGCGAGGCCGCGATTCCAGGGGCCGAAGGGCACGCCGAGATTCTTGGGCTTCTCGTAAATGTAGTGCCAGAGCTTCCGGCCCGTGGCGGCGTCGATGGCGTAGACGCGGTTCCAGGAGGTGCTGATGTACATCACCCCGTCGGCCACCAGCGGAGTGCATTGCAGGCCGCCTTCCACGTCGCCGGTCTGGAAGCTCCATACCGGCGCCAGGCGCTGGATGTTCGAGCGGTTGATCTTGTCGAGCGGGCTGTAGCGCCAGGCGTTATAAGTGCGGGCGTAAGTGAGCCAGTTGTGGGGCTCGCGGTCGGCCTCTATCAGGCGTTTGGATGTGATTTCCTGTGCCCCGAGGGCGCCGGCCAGGGACAGCAGGAGTAAGAGACGGATCATTAGTCCCCCATGCGGTTCAGCAAATCCCTATTTAACCACTGATTGTGTCCGGAGGTGTGGAGCGGCTCTAGTGTTGGGCCTTTCGCGCCGGCGGGGCGATGCCGGGGACACGCTCGGCCAGCATCAAGTTGTTGAGCGATTCCCGGCTGGAAATGGTGATGCGCGTGCCGTCGGGGGAGATGCCGAAGGATTCGGTTTCCATCTGCGGATCGAAGCCGCCCAGTTTCCGGCGCGTCTTGCTGGTGTCCTGGCCGGGGATGAAATCCTGGACAAAAATGCCCCTGACGCCTTTTTCATCCGGCCCCGTGAAGGCCACGGCGTGGCCGTCCGGCATCCAGCGAGGCCGGCCGTTGGGGGCCGCAAAGCCCATGTCCGCGCCATCAGCGGTTCGAACCACGCGCAACGCGCCATCAGGGATCCCGTAAACCGCACATAGTCCATCCGGTGACACTTCAGCAACGAACGCCTTCGCTACCAACCGGGTGGCTCCGGACCCGTCCGGGTGAATCTTCCAGAGGCCCCCTTTGGCTGCATTGCCAGAGTCGTAAACAGTCCACTGGCCATCACGGGTCATGGTAGGGTGTTCAGCGTCGACGCCATCACTCGTCACCTGCCGCGCGTTGCTGCCATCAGCATCGGCCATCCAAATCTCGAAATGCCCGCTGCGGTTCGAGCTCCAGATAATTTTCTTCCCGTCGGGGGTGAAAGCCGGGTCCCAGTCATCCGCCGGATCATCGGTAATGCGGCGTAGGGCGCCCGTCTTGGTCGACATTTCCCACAGGTCCAGGTTGCCGCTGCGGTTGGAGGTGAAGAGCACCCATTCGCCGCCGGGGGAATAAACCGGCTGGCGGTCCTGACTGCTGCCCTGCGCAAGCCAGCGGTACTGCGGCGAGACCGTCTTGCCTTGCAGGGGGAATTCGCGTAGATTCTGGCGATTCGAGATGGCATCAAAGACGACGCGGCCTCTACCGATAACGTCAAGCACGGCGCTGTTGTGGGGACTCGGGAACAGCATCTGACCGGCGCCGGATGCGATGCTTTGGCGGATAATGCGAGCTGTGCCCCCGGGAACGGCGGCCTGGCCGACCGATTCGCTTTGCGAGTAAACCACTTCTTCCGCGCCGGTCCAAGCAGGAGAGGACATCTCAAATCCGCCAGGCGCCCAAGGAAGGGAGCGTGCTCCCTTCCCGTCGGCCCCGACCAAGAAGATCGTCATGCGAAATCCTTCTCCCTGCTGCACCGCTGCGATAAAGCGGCCGTCCGGGGACCAGCGAGGATGGCGAGGGAAACTATCAACCCGGATAACCTCGCGTTGGCCTTCGCCGTTCGCGCCGACCACCCCGATTGCTTGGCTGGTTCCAAAATTCCGAACAAAAGCGACCTGGCGTCCGTCGGGCGACCAGTCGGAGCTGCGGAGCACATCATCAACCAGCTTGCGTGGTTCGCCTCCCAGGGTCGCCACGCGGTAGAGGGAGGCGTGAAACGGGTCGACGCCGCGGGTGAAGAGGACCATCGAGCCATCGGGGGAGAAGCGGGGAAAATCATCGGGGCCTTCCGTAAGCGCCACCTCGCTGCCGCTGGCAAGGTCTTTCAGCCAGATGCGCGGCCGCCCATCTCGGTCGGAGCAGAAGGCGACGGTCCGCCCGTCAGGGGACGCAGCGGGTGAGCGGTCGTGGCCGGAGTAGGTGAGATACCGGATCGTAGGAGTTTCCGGCGGCTTGGAGCGCC
>JACQDG010000369.1 GCA_016201185.1 Acidobacteriota bacterium
TGTGGTTGAGCTGCGCCAAGTCGTCAAGCACTTCGGCGAACGCAAGGCGGTGGACCGGGTTTCGCTGGCCGTGCCGCGCGGGCAGTTCTATTCGCTGCTAGGCCCGTCGGGCTGCGGCAAGACCACCACGCTGCGGCTGATTGCCGGTTTTGAGGAGCCCGACGAGGGCGAGGTCCTGATTCACGGCCGCCGGGTGAACGAGCTGCCGCCTTTCCGGCGCAACGTAAGCACGGTGTTCCAGAGCTATGCTTTGTTCCCGCACCTGACGGTGGCTGAGAACGTCGCCTTCGGGCTGCGGCGAGGGAAGTTGAGCGCCCGGCGGTTCGACGAAGGGGAGATCCGCCGGCGGGTGGAGCGGATGCTGGAGCTGGTGCAGTTGCCGGGCGCTGCGACTCGCCGGCCCGACTTGCTCTCGGGGGGTGAAAAGCAGCGGGTGGCTCTGGCGCGCTCCATGGTTCTGGAGCCGGACGTTTTGCTACTCGATGAGCCGCTGGCGGCGCTCGACCAGAAGCTGCGGCAAGAAATGCGGCTGGAATTGAAGCGGCTCCAGCGAGCCGTGGGGATCAGCTTTCTATTCGTCACTCATGACCAGGAGGAGGCGCTGACGCTCTCCGACCAGGTCGCCGTGATGAACCAGGGGCGGCTGGAGCAGATAGGGACGCCGGAGGGGATTTACAGCCGGCCACAGACGCGCTTCGTGGCGCGATTCATCGGCAGCTCGAACGTGTTCGACGGCGAAGTGCGGCGGGTGGAAGGAGGGCGGGTGGAGATTGCGACGGCCGGCGGCCATTGTCTGGTTGCGCCCTCTCCTACGCCCGCGCCAGCCTGCGGGTCGGCGGCGGGAATATTGGTGCGGCCTGAGCTGGTCCGGATCGCCAACGAGCCGGCTCCGGCGGGGGCGCAACGAGTGGCTGGCAAAGTTATACAATCCGTGTTTCTGGGTCCTCATCGCCAGGTCATTGTGCAGGTCGAGCCACGGGTGGAAATAAAGGTGCTTTGCCCGGCGTCGACCGCTCCGCAGCAGGATTCGGCGGTGGAGCTGTGGTGGAATCCGGAGGACGCCCTGGTTCTGTGCGGCTGAGGGAAAGGGGGTTGAAAATGGGGGTAAATCTCCGGCCCGCAGTGGAGGCCGATGCCGAGGCTTGCGGGCGCATCATCCATGAAGCCTTCAAGGGGATCGCCGAGCGGCATGGCTTTCCCCCGGACTTTCCCACCGAGGAAGCTGGACGGTGGGTTGCCAGCTTTCTAATCGGCCACCCTTCGGTCTTCGGGGTAGTAGCCGAGGACGACGGTCGCGTGGTCGGGTCTAACTTTCTCGACGAGCGCAACCCCATCCGCGGCGTCGGTCCTATTGCCGTCGATCCCAATTCACAGGCGCGCGGCATCGGGCGGCGGCTCATGCAGACCGTGCTGGAACGCGGGCAGGGCGCGCCGGGCATTCGTCTGATTCAGGACGCATTTAACAGCCGGTCGATGTCGCTCTATGCCTCACTTGGCTTCGACGTGAGGGAGCCGCTGGCCCTGGTAAACGGCACGCCCCAAAGTCTGCCGTCCGCCGGGGTTGAGGTACGGCACATGAAAGCCGAAGACCTGGAGCCATGCGCCCATCTTTGCAGCAAACTGCACAAATTCGAGCGCGTCAACGAGCTGCAGGACGCTGTGAAGAGGCTCGCGCCTTTTGTGGTCTTGCGCCGTGGCCGCGTCACCGCTTACTGCACGGCGGCAACGTTCTGGCCGTTGAACCACGGCGTCGCCGAAACAGAAAGCGACATGAAGGAGCTGCTGATGGGCGCCGGGGTGCAGAGCGTGGAGCCGCTGGCTTTCCTGCTGCCCACCCGGGAGGCGACCTTCTTCCGCTGGTGTTTGAGCGAGGGATTCCGAGTCGTCAAGCCGCTGACGCTGATGGCGATAGGAGAGTACCAAGAGCCGAGAGGCTGCTGGTTTCCGTCCGTGTTGTACTGACCGCAAAGTAAATCTACTGAGGAGAGAAAATGGCAAACAGCGGGCAAGCCGGTCGAATCATTTCGCTGTGGCGGTATCCAGTCAAATCCATGATGGGTGGCGAGCTGAACGCCGCTGAGGTCACCGAACGGGGGCTGGCGGGGGACCGGGCTTATGCGCTCCTGGACCCGGCCACCGGAAAAGTCGTGAGCGCGAAGAATCCGCGGAAATGGCCGAGGATGTTCGAGTTTCACGCCGCCTACAGCGCTCCGCCACGGGCAGGTGAGCCGGCCCCTCCGTTGCGGATCATGCTGCCGGACGGCGAGATTGTCAGGAGCGAACAAGGCGATGTGAACGAGGTTCTCTCGCGGGCCCTCGAGCGGCCGGTAAAACTGGTCAGCGCCGCGCCGCAGGCCCCTAGCCTCGAAGAGTACTGGCCGGACATAGAAGGCCTGGCCCGGCGGGGAACGGTCACCGACGAGGCCATGCCGGCGGGTGTGTTCTTCGACTGCGCGGTGATCCACCTGCTAACCACGGCAACCATCGACCGGCTTCGGGAGCTTTACCCGGCAGGGCGCTTTGGCATACGGCGGTTCCGGCCAAACCTTGTGGTGGAGTGCGACTCGGGCGAGACAGGGTTCGTCGAGAATGCCTGGATCGGGCAGAGGCTGGCCATAGGGGAAGTCATGCTGCGCGTAACCGGCCCTTGCCCGCGCTGCGTGATGACGACACTGCCGCAGGGCGATTTACCCAGGGACCCGGGTATCCTCCGGACGGCCGTCCAGCACAACGAGGCGCACGTCGGCATCTACGCCGCTGTCGAGCGCGGTGGGATCATCCGGCGAGGAGATGTGGTGAGGGTCGAGTAGGCGGAGGCAGCGGGCAACTTACTGTATCTTTTCCGAGATCACCTTGGCCTGGGTAAATAACAACAAGTAGTCCTGGCCGCCGGCCTTGGAGTCGGTGCCAGACATATTGAATCCGCCGAAGGGGTGGCCGCCTACCATAGCGCCGGTGCACTTGCGGTTGAA
>JACQDG010000370.1 GCA_016201185.1 Acidobacteriota bacterium
GGCGCCGCACGGCTTCGGCGGGCCTCGGGAGGCGCTGTGGAGCATCAACATACTAGGCTTGCAGCTTTTTGACAGCATCCGGGCGGTAGACTTTCTGCTGTCGCTGCCAGATGTGGACCCGGAGCGGATCGCCGGCACCGGGGCGTCGGGGGGCGGCACGCAGACCTTTCTGCTGACGGCGGTGGACGACCGGGTGAAGATTTCCGCGCCGGTGAACATGATCTCGGCGATCATGCAGGGCGGCTCGGTGTGTGAGAACGCGCCCAACCTGCGGGTGGGGACCAACAACATGGAGATTGGGGCGATGATGGCGCCGCGGCCCCTGCTGATGGTTTCGGCCACCGGCGACTGGACGCGCCACACGCCGCAGGAGGAGTTTCCGGCGGTCCAGGGGATTTATCGCCTGCTGGGGGCGGAGCAGAACATCGAGCAGGCGCAGTTTGACTTCCCCCACAACTATAACCAGCAAAGTCGCGAAGCGGTGTACCGGTTTTTCGGGGCGCGGATCCTTAAGCAGGAAGGGAGTTACTCGGAAAAAGCTTACCAGGTAGAGCAACTGGGGGACATGCTGAGCCTGTTCTTGCGGCAGCGGCCGGCCAATGCCGTAACGCTGGACGAGTTCATCGCCCAGCGGATTGCCGAGGCAGAGCGTGGGATCGAGGAACTGCGGCCGAGAGATGCCGCGGCCCTGGGGCGGGCGCAGGAGGCGTTGCGGGAGCGGCTGGCCTTCTCGCTGCTGGCGACGAAGCCGGCGGCGGGCGAGGTGATCGCGGAAAGCAAGTCGAAGCTGGCGGCGGGAGAGACGCTGGTGCTGGGCCGGCGGGGCAAGGGAGACCGGATTCCGGCGGTGTGGCTCGAGCCGCAAAAAAAGGGCGCCCGAGGGCGGTCGAAAGCGCGGGCCGGGAACCTGCCGGGGGCGCCGGTGACGCTGCTGGTGCATCCGGAAGGCGTGGCCTGGGTGCTGAGCTCTTCGGAAAGCACGAACGGGCTGGTGAAGAAGATCCTGGAGCGGGGCGGGGTGGTGGCGGGGATCGACGCTTTCCAGACCGGGAGCGGGCGGGCGCCGCGTGACCGCAGCCCCAAATTTTTTACAACTTTTAACCAGACCGACGACGCCAACCGGGTGCAGGACATTCTGACGGCGCTGGAATATGTGCGCGGGCGCTCGGGGAAGGCGGAGGTGAACCTGGTGGGCCTCGAAATGGGCGGAGTGTGGAGCTACCTCGCGCGGGCGCTGGCGGATGACCAAGTGAGCCTGGCGGCCGATTTGGCGCAGTTCCAGGCTGGAAATGATGAGGAATACATAGAGAAGTTTTTCATACCGGGCCTGCGCAAGGCGGGGGACTTTCGGGCCGCGGCGGCGCTCGCGGCGAGCGGCAGGGCGCTGGTGCACAACGCAGGGCCGGGATTTCAGGCCGGTTGGGCGAAGGATTGCTTCCAGGCAGGCGGCGGCAAGGCGGAGCTGCGCGAGGGCCGCGTGAGCGACGAAGAGTTGCTGGAATGGATAGCGCCCCGGCCGGAAAAAAGCAAGCCACAGATGAACGCAGATAAACACCGATGATCAGCCGGCGGGAATTTCTGGCCGGATTGGGGGCGGTTCAGGCAAAACGGAGCGCTGGAAAGGGGCAGCAACTTCCCGGGGAAGTAAGACGCTATTCCGACCCGCTGACGGAACGCGAGGTCTGGCGGCTGACGGGCCTGGCGAGCCCTCATTTCCTTCCTGATTGTTTTCAGAGATTCGCTTCCAGGAATAATTCGTTTCTCCTGGCGGGAGGCGAAAAGAACGGAAAAATCGAGGCCTGGCGGGTGGATCTGCCTTCTGGGCAACAGACGCAACTGAGCGAAGGAGGTGGAGTCGCGGCGCGCTCGATCTCGCTGGCGCCGGATGAAAGGTCGTTCTTTCTTCTGCAGGAGGGAGCGCTGAAGCAGACGGGATTGCGGACGCTGAAGGAGCGGGAGATCTACCGGGTGGGAGAGGGGTGGCGAGCGATGGGGGACCTGGGGATATCGGTCGACGGGCGATACGCGGCGCTGGTCGAGATGAAGGAGACGGACCGGGTGACGGAGAGGAGTGTGGAGGAACGGCGGCGGCTGCAGTTCGAGCGGAAGCCGTTGTGCCGCATCCGCGTAGTGGAGACGCTGAAGGGGACGAACTGGATCGCCGTGGAGGAGAAGGCGTGGCTCGGGCGGCCGCAACTGCGTCCCCGGCGGGACCAGGTCATGTATTGCCACGAAGGTCCGTGGGACCGGGTGGAGGCGCGGATCTGGCTGGTGAACCTGGACGGGAAACAGAAGCAAAGCCTGCGGCCGCGGCGAGGCGAAGAAGAGCTGGGCCAGGAATACTGGACCGGCGACGGCAGGTGGATCGGTTATGTGCACTACCCGGACCACAGCGGGCACAAGGCGACGGTGCGGGCGGTGAACCCGGACACCGGCGAGGAGCAGGTGCTGGCGCCGTGCACGCAGTTCTGGCACCTGATGGGGAACGCCGACAACTCGGCGATCGTAGGAGGAAGCCGGAGCAAAGCGGGACCGAACATTTACGTGGTGTTTTCGCTGACCCAGCGGGAGCTCACGATTTGCGAGCATGGCGCCAGCGGGAAGGAAGAGGGCGAGCCGCGGCCGGCGTTCTCGCCCGACAGCCAGTGGGTTTATTTCGCGAGCGATCGGGAAGGGACGCCGGCCGTGTACCGGCTGAGCGTGGGGGACCTGGTAGAGAAGACGTAAGCTATCAGAGTCTCTGTGGGGCTTCGCCCAGGGTGACGGTGACGTCCATCTGGCGGCGGCCGCGGAAGATGGTCAGGCGGAGAGACTCGCCGGCGTGTTTCCGCTCCAGGGCGCGGGTGAGCGTGTTGCGGCTCGAGACGGGCTGGCCGTCCACGGCGACGATGAGTGTTGATGGCGATGACGTCGCCGTGGGTATCAAGCAGGGGGCCGCCGCTGTTGCCGGGGTTAATGGCGGCGTCGGTCTGGATCATGTCCTCCAGGGTGCGGCCGTTTTCATCCCGGATGCTGCGGCCTAGCGAGCTGACGATGCCGGTGGTGAGCGTGCCTTCCAGGCCGAAGGGGTTGCCGATGGCCAGGACTTTCTGGCCGACCTGCAGCGCCGAGGAATCGCCCAACTTCAAAAACGGCAGCTTGGCGCGCGGCTGAATCTTGATGAGGGCAAGGTCGTTGCGCTCGTCGATGCCGAGGATGCGCGCCTTGTATTTGCTTTTGTCGTCCAGGGTGACTTCGATGGCCGGCGCGTTGCCGGACACCACGTGGTAATTAGTCAGAATGCGGCCGTCGGCATCGAGGAGAAAGCCGGAGCCGGAGTCCTTCACCGGAAAGACCTGGAAGAACCAGTCGCGCTGATAGACGATGGAGGTAATGTTGACGGTGGCAGGACTCGAGGCGCGATAGATGGCGATGTTGCTGTTCTCCTCCGGGGTGAGGGTGGCCGAGCGGGCCGTATCCGGGGCAGTCCACAGCTTGGCCGGCGACCCGATGGACCACGACGCCCAGCGCGGGGCGGTGGTGAAATAGACAAACCCTGCCACGAGCAGCAGGGCCAGCAGAATCGGGCGTAGCTTCATAGCACTTCCCCCTGCAATTGGCGGTAGACGGCCTCGACCTGGCGGTCGGTGTCTTCCCGCGATCTTGAGGTATCAATAATAAAGTCGGCGTAGGGACGCTTGGCTTCCAGGGGCATCTGGCGGGCCAAACGGGCGCGGGCTTCGACCTCGCTTTCGCCGGTGCGGTGCATGTGGCGCTGTACCTGCATATCCAGAGGGCAAACGGTCAAAATGATGCGGTCAAACCGCTTGTAGCTGCCCGTCTCGATCAAGATCGCGGCCTCGACCACGGCGATGGAGCCCGGGTGATCGGCGGCGATCCGTGCCAGCCAGAGCTCCTCACGCTCGATGACGTGAGGATGAATCAAAGAGTTCAGTTTCTCCAGGCGCTCGGGGCGATCGAAGACCTGGGCCGCCAGGCGTCTGCGATCGATAAGGCCGCTGGGGTCCAGAATCTCGCTCCCAAACTCCTTAACTACATCATCATACGCGGGACCCTGGGGCTGCAAGGCTTCGTGGCCGAGCTGATCGGCGGAAAGGACATGGCAGCCGAGCCGGGCGAGGGCTGAGGCGACGTGGGTCTTGCCGGTGGCGAGACCGCCGGTAAGGCCGACCTTCAAAATGGGTCTGCTCACCGGGGACCGTGGGGACCGCCGCGGCGCAGACGGGCGGCCTTGACCGTGTTGGACATGAGCATGGCGATGGTGAGAGGGCCGACGCCACCCGGAACCGGCGTGTAGGCGCCGGCGCACGCGGCCACGTCGCCGGGGTGGGCGTCGCCTACCAGGACCGCACCTTTCTGGCGAAACTCCTCGATCTTGGCGGGCTGGCCGGCGAAGATGCGCTCGACGTCGGCGGCCTGGTCCAGGCGGTTCATGCCGACGTCGATCACGGTCGAGCCGGGGCGAATGAAGTCACGGGTGACCATGGCGGGCCGGCCAAGGGCGGCTACGAGGATGTCGGCCTCGCGGGCCACGGCGGCGAGGTCTTGCGTCTTGGAATGACAGATGGTGACGGTGGCGTTTTCGTGGAGCAGCAGCAAAGCGACCGGCTTGCCGACGATGTCGCTGCGGCCGATGACTACGGCGCGACGGCCGGCGATGGGAATCCCGCTGCGCTTGAGAATTTCCAGGATGCCGGCCGGCGTGCAGGCGACCAGGCCCGGGCGCTGGGTCACCAGGCAGCCGAGATTCGTGGGGTGAAAGCCATCGACGTCCTTGGCCGGATCGACGGCGAGCAGCACGCGCTTGGAATCGACCTGCGGGGGCAGCGGAAGTTGCACTAGGATGCCGTCGATTTCGTCGCGGCGGTTCAGCTCGGCGACCAGGGCCAGCATGTCTTCGGTCGAGACGGATTCGGGAGGAGCGATTTTTTCGCTGTAAAGACCCAGCGCCTGGCAGGCCTTGATTTTGTTGCGCACGTAGATTTCAGAGGCAGGGTTGTGGCCCACGAGAACCGCTGCCAGGCCGGGACGCAGGCCGCGTGATTCGAGGGTTTCGAGCTCGGCGCGTAGCTCGGAGAGGATCTGGTCGCGGATCAGGTTTCCGTTGAGGATGCGGGCGGGCATGGCGAAGAAAAATCATAGCATGCAGGCTCGGGAGGTCCGCTGTGGAAGCCAACCAGCAGGCGTATAATCTGCCCAGTGACTTTCTCAGCGGGGAAGCGGCTGGGTTTCTACGAGCTCCTCGCTCCGCTAGGCGCGGGCGGGATTGGCGAGGTGTATCGGGCGCTCGACACCAAGCTCGGGCGCGAGGTCGCGCTTAAAGTCCTGCCGCAGGAGCTGGCCCGCGACCCGGAGCGGCTGGCCCGCTTCGAGCGCGAGGCCCGCGTGCTCGCGTCGCTGAATCACCCCAACATCGCCGCCCTCTACGGCTTCGAGCAGTCCGATAGCGTTCCTTTTCTGGTGATGGAGCTGGTGGAAGGGGAAATCCTCAAAGGCCCGCTGCCGCTGGACGAGGCGCTCCACCTTGCAACGCAGATGACCGAAGCGCTGGAAGCGGCGCACGAGAAGGGCGTAGTCCACCGGGACCTGAAGCCGGCCAACGTGAAGGTGACGCCCGAAGGGAAAGTCAAGGTGCTGGACTTCGGGCTGGCGAAGGCCTTGGCGGAGGAGCCGGCGGCCGATCCGGCGCAATCGCCCACGATCTCGGAGGCGGCGACGCGGGCGGGGACGATCCTGGGGACGGCGGCGTACATGAGCCCGGAGCAGGCGCGGGGCAAGACGCTCGACCGTCGCACAGACATCTGGTCGTTTGGTTGTGTGCTTTACGAGCTGGTAACGGGGCGGCGGGCGTTTAGCGGCGAGAATGTAGCTGATATCTTCGGGGCAGTAGTGCGGGCGGAGCCGGACTGGAGTGCGCTGCCGGCCGAGACGCCGGCCAACGTCCGGCGGTTACTGCGGCGCTGCCTCCAGAAAGATCCGAAGCAGCGGTTGCAGCATATCGGCGATGCGCGAATCGAGATCGAGGAAGCGCTGAGCGGTGGCGCTGTCGAGGTTGCACCGCCCAAACCGGCGCGGCAGCGTCAGGCGTTGCCCTGGGTTATCGCAACATCGCTCCTCGCGGTCCTGGCGCTCGCACTGGCTGTCATCCATTTCCGCGAGACGCCGGGCCAGCCCCAAGTCGCCATGCTCACCCTGCTGCCTCCCGAGAAGACGACGTTCGGGGCCATCGCCGTCTCGCCCGACGGCCACCGCATCGCGTTCACTGCCACCGACTCCTCCGGCAGGACGCAGCTTTGGGTGCGTCCGCTCGATTCCCTCGCGGCTCAGCCGCTGGCCGGGACTGAGGGCGCCATCTTCCCCTTCTGGTCGGCCGACAGCCGCTTCATCGGGTTCTTCGCCGGAGGGAAGCTCAAGAAGATCGAGGCCTCCGGGGGGCCGCCG
>JACQDG010000010.1 GCA_016201185.1 Acidobacteriota bacterium
ATCAGCGACGTAGAGGGCGAGCGGACCGCGGTGAACACCATGATCTACCGCCAGTCGGAGATCGAGCGGGTGGCCCGCATGGCCTTCTCCCTGGCCGGCCGGCGCCGCAAGAAGGTCACTTCGGTCGACAAGGCCAACGTGCTGGAGAATTCCAAAATGTGGCGCCAAGTCGTGTCGGATGTCGGCGGCGAGTTCCCGGACGTTACTTTGGAACACCTGCTGGTGGACAATTGCGCCATGCAACTGGTCCTGAACCCGCGCCGTTTTGACATCCTGCTGACAGAGAACCTGTTCGGCGACATCCTCAGCGACGAGGGCGCCGTGCTGACCGGCTCCATCGGCATGCTGCCCTCGGCCTCGATCGGGGAGCGGAAGTCGAACGGCGTGTGGAGGGGTCTTTACGAGCCGGTGCATGGCTCGGCGCCTGACATTGCGGGACAAAACAAAGCCAATCCGCTGGGCGCCATCGGCTCGGTGGCGGCCATGCTCAGCTACAGCTTCGGCCTGGAGGAAGAGGCCAAGGCCGTCGAGCGGGCCATCGAGCGGGTGCTCGCGTCCGGCCGCGTCACCGCCGACCTGCGGCCGGCCGGCCGGCCCGCTACTACCGAGGAGGTCGCCGGGGCGGTCTGCGAGGCGATCACCTAGCTATGAACCATCCCTTTGTCGCGCGCTACGCGGAGGTTTGCCGGCAAGTGGCAGCCGAATTCGAACGCAACATAGCCCTGCACGGGGAGCGCATCCATTGCTGCCGCGGCTGCAGCCAATGCTGCTATCACCTGTTCCAGATCACCGAGGTGGAAGCGGCCGTCATTTCGCGCGCGGTAAAAGCTATGCCGCCAGCCGAGCGGGAGGACCTGCGGGCCCGCGCCCGCGATTATCTGCCCCGCCGCGAGGAGATCATGCAACGCCACGGGATGATCGAGGCATGGGGCCGACTGCCGCCGGAAGGGACGCGGCTCGCCTGCCCTGCCCTGTCTCCCGATGGCGCCTGCCGGATTTATGAGCACCGGCCACTGATCTGCAGGAAGTTCGGCATCCCCCTATACAACCCTCAAAGGCCCGGCCGGGTGTTCGCCTGCGAATTGAATTTTTCTCCCGGCGAGGAGATCGACGACCCGCAACTGGTTCAGATCCAGACCGGGGTTTATCACGCCTGGAAAACCGTGCAGGACGACTACAACCAGGCCGGCGGCCGCCGGGACGATTTCCCCGTCACCGTGGCCCACGCATTGTTGAATGATTTTGAAGAATACTTGCCGGAGGCGGCCGGGAAGGAATCCGTGGCATGAACTACCTGCGCCCGCTCGGCTCGACCGGCCTGATGTGTCATCCGCTGGGCTTCGGCTGCTATCGGATCGCCGATGGCAACCGAGCCCATGCCGAAGCCCTGGCCGCCTATTTCGAGCGCGGCGGCAACCTCATCGACACCAGCGCGAACTACATGGACGGCGAGTCTGAGATTTTGGTCGGCAAGCTGCTGCGCGAGCGGGCCCGGGAGAAGGTCATCGTGGTGACCAAAGGCGGCTACATCCAGGGCCGCAACATGGCGCTGGCTCAAGAAAGAGAGTTTCCCGAAGTGGTCCGCTACGCCGATGGGCTGTGGCACTCGATCCACCCGGAGTTTCTGGAAACACAGGTGCGGCTGTCGGCCGAGCGCATGCAGGTGGGCTTCATCGATGTTTACCTAATACATAATGCGGAGTATTACCTGGAGGACGTCGCCCACCATCGTCCACTACGGCCGGAAGATCACGAGGAGTTCTATCGCCGGGTCCGGGAGGCCTTTCGGTTCCTCGAAAGCCAGGTGGAACAGGGCCGGATCCGGTGGTACGGGGTCAGCTCGAATAATTACGGGCTGCCGGCTGGCGAACCGAGGCAAACGTCGGTGGCCGGTACCCTGGCTGCCGCCGAGTCCGTTACCCCAAACCACCACTTCCGCGTTGTGCAACTGCCTATGAACCTTTTCGAGCTTGGCGGGGCGGTCGAGCGGAACAACGAGGGCAAGACGGTGCTGGAGTTTTGCCGCGAGAAAGGCATCGGGGTGCTCGTGAACCGCCCGCTGAATGCCTCCTGTCACAACCAACTGGTGCGGCTGGCGGACTCTCTGCATCTGGGAGCAGTGCGCCACATCATGGCGGCGCAGCAGGCCACCGCTGACCAGGTACGGGCCCTGCTGGCGCAGGCCGGCTACCCACCCTCGGGCGAGTCGCTCAGCCGCCTGGCTTTGAACGTGCTGCTCGGCCTCGAAGGCTTAAGCTGCGTGCTGGCAGGCATGCGCCGCGTGGAATACGTGGAGGACGCCATGGGCGCGGTGAATCTGCCTCGCGTTGACAGCCTGGGTATTCTGGAGCGGTTCAACGCGGCTGCAAGCTAGAATATAAGATGATGCCGGTGGAAAAACCCCGCACGCTGTTCGAGAAAATCTGGGATTCTCACGTGGTGGCCGAGGAGCCTGGCTGCCCGGTGGTGCTGTACATCGACCTGCACCTGGTGCACGAGGTGACCTCGCCGCAGGCGTTTGAGGGGTTGAGGCAGAGGGGATTGAAGGTGCGGCGGCCGGACAAGACGTTCGGCACGTGCGACCACTCGACACCGACGACGCCGCGGGACCTGCCGATTGTGGACCCGATCGCTCGGGCGCAGGTGGAGCAGTTTGAGAAGAACTGCACGGAGTTCGGCATTCCGCATTTCGGGTTCCTGAACTCGCGGCAGGGGATTGTCCACGTGATCGGGCCGGAGTACGGGTTGACGCATCCGGGGATGACGGTGGTATGCGGCGACTCGCACACGGCGACGCACGGGGCGTTTGGCGCGCTGGCGTTCGTAATCGGCACAATCCAGGTGGATCACGTGCTGGCGACGCAGACGCTGCTGCAGCGCAAGTCGAAGAGCTTCGAGGTAAGGGTGAACGGGACGTTGCGGGCGGGCGTCACGGCGAAGGACAT
>JACQDG010000379.1 GCA_016201185.1 Acidobacteriota bacterium
AGCACCACAAGTCGATCCTCTCCACTCTTCATGTGCATCTGGACCACGACCACTGCCTGGAAGTGCTGGTAGTGCGCGGCCGGGCGGCCGCCGTGCAGAAGATTGCCGACACGCTGATCAGCACCAAGGGAGTTAAGCACGGCCGGCTGACCATCACCACTACGGGGGCAGAGCTCTGATGATCGTGGGCAGCGGGGTGGACCTGGTCGAGGTCGACCGCATTCGCCGCTCGATCGAGCGCTTCGGGGGGCGGTTCCTGGAGCGGGTTTTCACCGCGGCGGAAAGGGCCTATGCCGAGGGCCGCAAGAACCGCTTCGAGCGTTACGCCGCCCGCTTTGCCGCCAAAGAGGCGGCGATGAAGGCCCTCGGCACGGGTTGGAAGGACGGCGTGCGGTTGGTGGACATCGAGGTGACCAACCTGCCATCGGGCAAGCCCACGCTGCGGTTCGCCGGGGCCGCCGCGGCGCGGGCGCAGCAACTGGGGGTCAGGTCCGTGGCCCTGTCGATTTCTCACACCGAGAGCCTGGCTATCGCGGAAGTGATACTGGAAGCGTAGCTCCACCTCGCCGCGACGCCTCTTTGCGGCAGCCCTCTCCGCCCCGGGGAGCTTTTAGAACTGCCCGGTGTCCACCCAGGCTTCCTTGAGGACCGTCCACCAGTCTACGGCCAGGCCCGCCGTTACATACTTATAGGACATCCAGGCATAGCCGTTGGTTCCCCAGCCAGTTCCCCAGTAGTTGCGGATCAGTAGGGCGCCGCGGTCCGCGCCGATCGCCCGGTTGTCGTCGTAACCGGCGGCGACAATGGCGTGCCCGCCCAGAGGGTCGCCCGTCGATGACGGGAAGGCGATGTCCCCCTGGGGTGTGGGGTGTACGAACTCGTTGAAGACGGGAAACCCGAACATGCTGGGAAAGCCCGTCGCCAAGTAGGCCTTGATGTTGGCCAGCACCTGCTGCGGGGTGGCGGTAGGCGGATCCAGCTTCAGGTAACGAATCGCTTTGAAATCGGCGGCAAAGGCGTAACAGAACGGGGTGGGCTCCTGGTCGAACCGAGTATTGGCGGCGGGCGGGCTGCCGTCATAGGGCCAATAGCGCTCCGGAGGAGCGCCGAACATGGCCAGCGCGCCCATGGCCGTTCGCAGAAAGGCGCCCGTGTCTCCGGTCCACCCCAGCAGGTTTCTGCTGACCTTGTAAACAAACAGGCGCGACGCATCAATGTGCTTGCTCAGGGCCTTGCGTTCCATGTACTCGACCAACGCCACGGCGGCATTGGCCGTGCAGGAACCGAGCTGGCCCTGGTCCTCGATGGGCGAAAAGCCCGCTCTCCAATCCACGACGGGGGGCGCGGTGGGGGCCGGAGCGGCGGCCGTACCTGTACCCCTTCCCCCTGCCCCCGCAGTGGGCCGCGGAGCCGTGGAAAGCCGGGCTCCCAGGCGCGTTTTTGCCAGTAGAGGCGCGATCTGTGGGTGATCTTCGGTGTAATCTCTTGGGCTGGGTATATCAGGCAGCCAGCCAAGACCTTTGGGTAAACCTTGAGCCATATTACCTCCTTACCGATGGGATATTAGTTCTATTCTACAATATTTTGTGAGCCTAGAGGCAAAATTCTGCACGATTTTACAGGGTATTTTCGGAGAAGTACCGAACGCGCGCCGGCCCGAATAGCAACTTTACTTCCCCGCTCGCCTTTGACAAGCTCTATTGGATATGAACGATGCCGCGACTCAGCGCTGCTTCCATAGGTGTTTATTGTTGGCGCTCCAGTTGCTAGTGGCAGGAATGGCTGCCGCGCAGTTGCAGCCGAAACCGGCTTCCATGGAAACGAAAATTGTATTCCTCGGCACGGGAACCCCCGTCCCCGACCCCCGCAGGTCCGGGCCGTCGGTGGCGATCGTTGTGGACGGAACACCCTACATCGTGGACGTAGGGCCCGGCGTTGTGCGGCGCGCGGCAGCGGCAGGTCTGGATATGACAAAGTTGACCCGCGTGTTCATTACTCATCTTCACTCGGATCACACGCTGGGTTATCCGGACATGATTGTTTCGCCCTGGGTGGTGGGGAGGAAGGAGCCTTTAGAGGTCTACGGGCCGGAGGGCGCGAAAGCAATGACGGAGCATCTGCTCGCCGCCTACCAGCAAGACATCGACATGCGGATCAACGGGCTGGAGCACGCCAATCCCACGGGCTGCAAAGTGAACGTCCACGAAATCGCGCCGGGGGTCGTTTATGAGGACCAAAAGGTCACGGTCAAGGCCTTTCTCGTCAAGCACGGCTCCTGGCCCCAGGCCTTCGGCTACCGGTTTGAGACGCCGCTCCGCACCATCGTGATTTCCGGGGACACCGCGGCCACCTCCAGTATTGTCGAAAACTGCAACCGATGTGACGTGCTGATACACGAGGTGTTTTCCCAGGCGGGGCTGGCCTCCCGACCGGGCAGGTGGCAGAAGTATCACCCCGCTTTCCACACTTCAGGGCGCGAAGTGGGGGAGATCGCTGCTAAAGCGAAGCCGGGCCTGTTGATTCTTTACCATCAGTTGTTCTGGGCAGCGACCGAAGAGCAATTGCTAAGAGAGGTGCGCCAGACCTACAGCGGGAAAGTGGTCTCCGCTCACGATCTAGATGTTTATTGAGTGTTCCTTTACCGGCTCGCTCGCGGGCGGCTCGAGTTGCGCCCGCTCGAGCGCCCGGGTCTCATCCCAGGTGTAAAACATGCGGTGGATTACGGTCACGTTGGACAGCACCGCGATGACCCACAGCACCGGGGCCATGCGGTCGAACAGCGCGCCCAAGATGATCAGCACGATCCGCTCCGGGCGCTCCAGAAAGCCCACCTTGCAGCGGGGGATGGAGTTTTCCGCCCGCGCCCGCGTGTAGCTGATCATGACCGAGCCGGTCATGACGATGGCCGTCAGCACGATGTAGAAGAAGCGGTTGATCGAGGCGTAGTAGACCAGCAGGCCCATGTAGAGGGCCAGGTCGGAGTAGCGGTCGAGGACGGAATCGAAGAAGCCGCCGAAGCGGGTGACGCGTTTGGTTTCCCGGGCCACCGGGCCGTCGGTCAGGTCAAAGATGGCAGCGATGATGACCACGATCCCGGCGGCCAGGAAGCGCCCGCGGGCAAACTGCCAAGCGGCGATGATGTTGATGGCAAGGCCGAGGGCGGTGAGGAAATTGGGGTGGATGCGGGAAAGAGAGAGGCCCCGCACGATGTGGTCCACCAGGTAGCCACAAACTTTCCCGATCGCGCGGGTGTAGGTCATGCCCACTGGGCCGTCACTCCTCTTCGTGAATCGTCTTCAAGCGAAGGATCTCATACTCTTTCAGCCCGGCTGGCGTGCGGATCTGTACCACGTCGCCGACCTGTTTGTTCAGCAGTCCCCGGCCGATCGGCGAAGTGGTCGAGATCGCTCCGTTGGTGGCGTCCGCCTCCTCGGAAGTTACCAGCCGGTAGGAAATCTCGTTTTCGGTCTTCGTGTCATAGAGCGCCACCGACGAGCCCAAGCCGACGGCATCGCGCGGGATCTTCGAGAAATCGAGCATGCTGAACTCGGCCAGGCGCTTCTTGAGCAGAGTCAGCCGGGCGTGGACGATCCCCTGCCGTTCCTTGGCGGCGTGGTATTCGGCGTTTTCGCTCAGGTCGCCGTGCTCGCGCGCCCGCTTGATTTCGCGGGGCAGCTCGTTGTGGAGCTCGTACTCCAGGGCTTTGATCTGCTCTTCGAGCTTCAGTAGAATCTTGGCCGGCATGGTGCAGCGCACTTCGACGCCATTATAAAATATTGCGCAGAGGTGCGCTATGGCTTTTCAACTTACCGTATCCGGTTTTGCCCCAGGGGAGGGGATTCCCAAGCGCCACACCTGCGAAGGCCTCGACGTTTCCCCGGCGCTCAGTTGGAGCGGCGCGCCGGCCGAAACCCGGAGCTTCACGCTGATCATGGACGACCCCGACGCGCCGGTCGGCACCTGGAACCACTGGCTGCTGTACGACCTTCCCGATGCGACCAATTCGCTCGGCGAGGGAGCCAAGCCGGGTCAGGCCGGCCTGGACGGCGTCAACGATTTCGGGCGCCCGGGCTACGGCGGGCCTTGTCCGCCCAAGGGCCACGGGCCGCACCGCTATTTCTTCAAGCTGTTCGCGGTGAATGCGCCGTCGCTGGGGCTGAAGGCCGGGGCCAAGCGCGCCGAGCTGGACCGGGCGCTGCGGGGCCGGGTGTTGGCGGAAGCGCAGTACATGGGCCGGTACGAGCGCAAGTAGCGAAAGGGCGGGCGGTCTTACCTCAAGCCATCAACCAAATACAGGTCTGAGAGCCGGCGTGAGTAGGTGTAGAAGTACCAGCTTGCGTCGGCGGCGAGGTGCACAGCGTAAACATCCGTGACCCCAGCCGGGTCGAAAGGCATAAGCTCCTTCCAAAGCTGCTTCCGTCCGGTGGAAAGATCGAGCCGATAGACCCTGGCCGGGACCTGTGAAGTTCGGAACACGTAAAGAGAGCGTCCGTCGGCGCTCCAGCGAATCGGCATGTCCCAGGGTTCCAGGCCCGGAATCGGGCGTGGTTCTCCGCCCTCCACGGGGTAGATGACAGCCTTGTGGTCGGGACCAATGGCGGTAAACAGCTTGCCGTCCGGTGATACGGGGTGCTCAACAAGAGGAAGCAGGATTCCCTCGGGCGTAACCGGGCGGGCCTTGCCGCCTTCGATCGGCTGAATGTAGCAACGGGGGCCGTGGCCGGCTTCATTGCCCGCAAAAAGGATGCGCTTCCCGTCTGGCAGCCAGTTGCCGTAATAGTAGTCGGCAATATTCTCGTTTTGCAGTTTAATCAGCTCTCCAGGCCCTGTGGGCCACAGGACCAATTGAGGAGGCGAGGTGCGGCGCAGAGCCAACACCCACTTCCCATCCGGGGAAAGTTCTCCCGCTGCGCCGTCGCCGAGCCGCACCGCCGGCGAACCGTCGGTCTTTCGCAAATACACCGACCAGTCGTTTATTGCCCTTCAGATCTAATACCGAGACCGAGCCCTTAGTGCCAAATCCCGGGGGATGCTCGGCCAGGGCGACCAGGTCACCCCGGGGTGAGATTCTCATTGCCAGGATGTTGTCAGCCGTTTCATAAAGCACTTTCCCGATCGGAAACTCCACACGATTCCGTTCCCCCACGGCCCGCACCACCGCCAGCGCGGCGCCGTCCGGGGCCCAGTCCGCGGTCTGCGCGTCTGCCAGGACCTCGCGCGGCGCGCCGCCCGCCAGAGGCGCCCGAGCCAATGTCCCCTTGTAGCCAGACCAGCCGAAGAGCGACTGAGGTTTGAGCAGCAGGGCCATCTCACCGGCGGACGATATCGCCTGGACATCGGCCTGCTCAAAGCCAAGCGAACGTGACTCCGGACTATCGGGGCGTGCCGAGAACAGCTCGGCCGGTTTGCCCTCCCAGGAGGCGCTGTAGACGATTGTACGTCCCTCCGGGGCAAATCTCCCCGAGCGGACCGTGCCGCGGCGAAACGTGAGCCGCTGAAAGGAAGGCACGGCGCTCGTGGCAGTGCGGCGGCCGATGAAAAACACACCGGCGATTATGGCCAGCAGCGCTAGGCCAGCCAGTGGGCGCAACCACCTTCTGGGAGGCTGCTTTAACGTGGCGGGGGCCAGCGTTGTGCTCAGAGTGGAGAGGGCTTCCAGATCGAAAGCCAAGTCCCGCGCGGACTGGAAGCGCTGCTCGGGAGTCTTCTCCAGGCAGTGACGGACGATGTGCTCCAGTGGCACAGGCATTCCGGCCTGTGTTTCCAGCGGCTCTTCTTTCAGGATGGCGTTCATCGTCTCCACCGCTGATTCGCCGCGAAACGCTCGCTTTCCGGTCAGCATCTCGTAGAGAATGGCGCCAAAGGTAAAGATATCGGCGCGGTGGTCGGCGCGTTGCCCGCGCACCTGCTCGGGCGACATGTAGCCCATGGTGCCGAGCACCACGCCGGTCTCCGTTTCGGCCGGAAGCGTCGCAGCGCTGGCCGGCGCCTCGCTCGGCTGTTCGGGCTGCGTCAGCTTGGCCAGGCCGAAGTCCAGGATCTTCACCCGGCCGTCTTTCGTCAGGAACAGGTTCTCGGGCTTCAGGTCCCGGTGAACGATGCCCTTTTCGTGTGCTGCGGCCAGGCCGTTGGCCACCTGAATCGCATAGTCGATGGCCTTGCGCTGGGGAAGCGCCACTCCACCGAGATGCTCACGGAGCGTTTCGCCTTCCAGCAGCTCCGAGACCAGGTAAGGCGACCCCTCGTGCGTGCCTATATCGTGGATGGTGAGGATATTGGGATGGTTCAACGCGCTGGCGGCCCGGGCTTCCTGCTCGAAGCGGCGCAGGCGATCAGCATCCTGGGAATAGGCCGCTGGAAGGACCTTGACCGCCACCTCGCGGCCCAGCCGTGTGTCCTTGGCGCGGTATACCTCGCCCATGCCTCCGGCCCCGAGAGGGGTCAGGACTTCGTATGGCCCGAGACGGATGCCGGAGGAGAGAGCCATAGGTCTGCACTTGGAATTTTACCCCATGGCCCGTGGATAAATCCTAATGCCAATCTAAGCCCGTGCCACTTCATTTCGTCGCAACATGGAGAACTGCGATGCCGCCCGTCAGCGGCCAGTAGCGGACCTGGCGGAATCCGACGGCCAGCATGGCGGCCGATAATTCCTCCGGCGAGAGAAATTTGTCCACGGATTGCTGTAGGTAGCGGTAGGCGTTGGCGGCGCCGGAAATAGCCCCGCCCAGGCGCGGCAGCACGTAGCGAAAATATAACTTGTACATAGGGCCCAGGAGCCGGCCCCGGGGCTGGGAGAATTCCAGGACGGCCAAGCGGCCGCCGTCGCGCAGGACTCGACGCATTTCCTGCAAGCCGTTTCGGTAGTTCGCCAGGTTGCGCAGGCCGAAGGCGATCGTTACCAGGTCGAGGCTGCCGGAGGCGACGGGCAACGCGAGAGCGTCGGCCTCGATCAGCCGCGCGTGGCCGCCAAGCTTCGCAGCGGCGGCGACCAGCATGGGACGGCAGAAGTCGGCGCCGAACATTGGACCGCTGTGCACCCGCCCAAGCGCCAACAATAAATCGCCGGTGCCGCAGCACAAGTCCAGGGCCCGGGCCGTAGGCAGGACCAGCGCCTCGCTGGCCTTCTCGGCTGTGAAACGCCGCCAGTAGCGGTCGATCTGGAAGGAGAGCAGGTGGTTCAGCAGGTCGTAGCGGGGAGCCACGCGTGCGAAGATCTGCCTCACATAACGGGCCGCTGTGGCTTCATCCCCGGGCGGAACGTCGGCGGGCGAAGTGCCTGGAGTTATGGTCGGAAGGCTCATGCCGTGGCGGCCAGCGCCTCCTCGGCGGCGGCCCGGACCAGCTCCGGATCGAGGCCCGAGACAACCTGCGCGTGACCGATGCCGTCCGGCAGCACAAAGTGCGCCCGTCCGCCGACTGTTTTCTTATCACTGCCCATCCGGGAAAGCAGGTTCTCCGCCCGCACTCCGTTCAGGCTCGGGATCGGTCCGTAACCCCCGACCAGCGCCTGAATGGCGGTGCTATCGCCCGGCGCAAGCAGGGCCGCCTTTTCCGCGAGGCGCGTGGCGGCACGCATGCCGAAGGCCACCGCCTCCCCATGCAGTAGTCGGCGGTAACCGGTCTCGGCTTCCAGGGCATGGCCCAGGGTGTGGCCGAAGTTGAGAATCCGCCGCAGGTCTCCTTCCCGCTCGTCGGCGGAGACTACCTCCGCCTTGATGCGCACGGCGCCCTCAATGAGAGCATCCACCACTTCCGGCGCCCGGTGCAAAACGGCATCGCGGCTCTTATCGAGCAGGTCGAACAGGGGGCGACTGCGGATCACGGCGCACTTGATCACCTCGTACAGCCCGGCGCGGAATTCCCGCACCGGCAACGTGTCGAGCGCAGCCGGATCAACCAGCACCAGCTTTGGCTGATGAAAAGCTCCTAGCAGATTCTTGCCTTCCTTCAGGTTCACGCCGGTCTTGCCGCCGATGGCCGCGTCCACCTGGGCGAGCAATGTGGTCGGCGCCTGGATGACGTCGATGCCCCGCATGTAAATAGCAGCGAGAAAACCTCCGGCGTCGTTTACTACACCGCCGCCGAAGGCCAGGACGAGGCTTGAGCGGTCGGCGCCTGCTTCGAGCATGCGGCCGGCGAGGGCTTCGACCGTGGGAAAGCGCTTGTGCTCCTCGCCGTCAGGCATCTCAATACGGGCGAAGGGGATCCCCTTGAGCCCTTCCACCAGGCGTGACCCCTGATGTCGCCACACCGGCTCGGTTGTGACAATAAAAAGTTTCCGGCCGTGCGCCACGAAATCAACGTGAGCGGCGGCGTTTTCGAGGCAGCCCCGCTCGACGATTACGTCGTAGGTCGAATGCAGCGTGCGCACGGTGATGCGCGTCATGGTTTGAGTGTATCATCGAGGTGGCGGGAGTCGAGTGACGACCGATTTCCTCATAATCGGCGCGGGAGTGGCCGGACTGCGGGCGGCGATCGAAGCTGCCGAGGCGGGCCGTGTGCTGGTGCTTACTAAGGACCGGCTCACCGAGTCAGCCTCGGAATATGCGCAGGGCGGCGTGGCCGTGGCGCTGAGCGACGATGACGAGGTGCGCCTGCACGAGCAGGACACGATCCAGGCCGGGGACGGGCTCTGCGACCCACAGGCGGTGCGCGTGCTGGTGGAAGAAGGTCCGGCGGTGACGCGGCAGTTGATCGAGTGGGGCACCCGCTTTGACCGCGTGGCGGGCGACGGGGCACGGCTGGCCTTCACTCGGGAAGGAGCCCACAGCCGCAGCCGCGTGCTGCACGCCCATGGCGATTCGACCGGGCATGAAATCGCCCGTGCTCTCTTTCAGAAGGCGCAGACGCTGCCTGACATCTGTTTCCGCAGCTACGCCACAACCATCGACCTGTTGCTGGCGGAAGGCGAGGTTTGCGGCGCGAGCGTGTGGAACGCGCAGGAACGCAGGGTCGAAACCATCACGGCGAGGGCGGTTCTGCTGGCCACCGGAGGCCTGGGGGCGGTGTATAGCGAGACTACGAATCCTGACGTGGCCACCGGCGACGGCGTGGCCATGGCCTACCGCTGCGGCGCAGAAATCTCCGACCTGGAGTTCGTGCAGTTCCATCCCACGGCTCTGCACGTGGAGGGAGCGCCGCGCTTCCTGCTTTCTGAAGCGCTGCGCGGTGAGGGCGCCTATCTGCACAACGCCGCCGGGGAGCGCTTCATGGCTCGCTATAGCCCGCAAGGGGAGCTGGCCGCACGCGACGTGGTCAGCCGTGCTATCGTTGCCGAATTGAAGCGGACCGGCGCGCCGCATGTTTTTCTGGACCTGACTCACCTGGACGCGAGCTTTGTTCGCCGGCGGTTTCCGCGCATCTACGATACCTGCTTGCGGTACGGCGTGGACATGACGCGGGAACCGGTACCGACCCATCCGGCCGCCCACTACGCCATGGGCGGAGTGAAGACGGACCTGTATGGTCGCACCACGGTGGAAGGGCTATATGCGGCGGGGGAGGTGGCCGCCACCGGAGTGCACGGGGCCAACCGGCTGGCCAGCAATTCGCTGCTGGAAGGCCTGGTCTTCGGGGCGCGCGTGGGACGCCAGTTGTGGGAACGCGCCGATGCGCCCCTGCGCGAGCCACAAGCCGCGACGGCCCACCCGGAACTGCCGCCGGGCATTACCAACGAAGAGATTCGGGCGCTCGCCTGGAGCCATGCCGGCATTGAACGAAACGGCAGAGACCTCGAAGATTGTGTGCAAAGACTTGAAGGGATCGGCCTGCAGCCGGGCCCGGCGCCCACCAGGGCCGGCTTCGAATTGCGCAACCGGATCCTCGTGGTCTCCTTGATTGCTCGCTGCGCGCTGGCCCGGGAAGAGAGCCGGGGCGGCCATTTCCGGCGCGACTACCCAGAAAAACGGCTGGAATTCCAGAAGCACTCCTGCATCACGAAGTCTCACGACGTCAGATTTGCTTAGCAGCCGGTCAGAACCCGGCCCACGAGCCTCGGAGCAGGAAGATGGCCGCCACGTAGAAGCCGTAGGCCGCCAGCATCAAGATGCCGAAAGGGCGCTTCAGCGACTCGTTTGAGAACAAGATCCCCAGGCGGAAGACGATCAATATGAAGACCATGATGGGGTAAAGCACGGTGAAGAAGTGGCCGTCGACATGGAGCCCAGCGGGGGTTACGGCGGCGGCGGCCCCGGC
>JACQDG010000011.1 GCA_016201185.1 Acidobacteriota bacterium
GACCCGGGCCGGTAAGGAGCTGATCTTCATTTCGCACCGCGCCAACAAGCACGGCTCGGGGGGCTTTTATCGGATGAGGGCGGAGCCCGGCGCGCCGATGCGGCGGTTCTACTACGAGGAGACGACCTGGAAGGCGCGCCCGACCCTTTCGCCGGATGGCGCCAAGCTGGTTTACAGCTCCTACCTCGGGCGGCAGTGGCAGCAGCTCTGGGCCATGCCCCCGGCAGGCGGCGACCCCTTCCCGCTCACCTACGGGGATTTCGACCGCACCACGCCGCGCTGGTCGCCCGACGGCGCTCGCATTGCGTTTATTTCCAACGAAACCGGCGATACCAGCCTCTGGCTATTTCACTACTTCGGCGGAAAGCTTGCGCCGGTGAAAATCGGGAAGCTCGTTTACCAGCGGCCCATGGGGAAGCTGGTGGTCAAGGTGCTCGATAAGGCCACCGGACAGCTCATCCGGGCGCGGGTCCATCTCAACGCCAGCGACGGCCGGGCCTATGCGCCGGCCGAAAGCTGGTTCCGAGCCGACTGGCTCATGTTCGACCACATGGACCAGAGTGAGTATCACTACTTCCATACCGGCGGCTCGTTCGAGGTGATGTTGCCGCCCGGGCCGGCCAGGCTGGCTTTTTCCAAGGGATTCGAGTATCTGCCGGTGGAGAGGGAAGTGACGGTCAGCGCGGAAAAGAGCACCGCGCTCACCGTCTCACTCGAGCGTCTGGACGACCTGGCGGCCAAGGGATGGTGGGATGGCAACAATCACTTCCACATGAACTACGCCGGCGTCTATTTCAACACGCCGCAGCGGCTCCTGGAGCAGGCCGAGGCCGAGGACATCCACATCCTGAACAACCTGATTTGCAATAAGGAGCAGAGGATCCCGGACATTGCCCACTTTCGGGGCGCGCCCGATCCCGTGTCCACCTCCCACCGCATTCTCTATCACAATCAGGAATATCACCCGCCGTTCTGGGGTCATGCCGTTTTTCTGAATCTGAAGCGGCACCTCATCATTCCCGACTACGTGGGTTACCAGAACACCATCGTCGCCAGCCTGTACCCGCCCAACACGGTTCCGTTTCGGGTGGTTCGCGAGCAGGGAGGCTTGACCGGCTATGCCCACGGAGCAGGGGCGAACTTCGCGGCGGACCTGGCGCTGGAAACCGTGGACTTCGTCGAGGCGAATACTCCGGACTCGATGGAGCCGCTCTACAGGGCCTGGAACTGCGGCTACCGCGTGGTGGCCTCGGCCGGGGAGGACGCTTTCCCCAACTTTTACCGCAGCTACATCATCGGCACCAACCGCGTGTATGTGAAAACCGGCCCCCGGCTCGACTACGACAAGTGGCACGCCGACTTCCGAGCCGGGCGCAGCTTCGTCACCAACGGCCCGCTGGTTTTCTTCACGCTGAACGGTAAGGAACCGGGCGACGAGATCCGCCTCGGCGCGGGCCCGCACACGCTCCAAGCCGAGGCCGATGTGGAATCGATCCTGCCGATTGAAACCATCGAGCTATTGCGCAACGGCGAGGTGATCGAGACCGTCCGGCCCGCCGGCCGCACCTTGAAGGCCAGGCTGGAAAAGACGGTCACGGCCGACCGAAGCGGGTGGTACGCCGTGCGCGCCAGGGCCGAATACAAGCGTCACCCGATCCGCGCTCCCTACCCGTTTGCCGCCACCATGCCGGTCTGGGTAACGGTGGACGGCAAGCCGGTCCGTTCGAAGAAGGACGCCGAGTACTTCCTCGCGTGGATAGATCGCACCCTCGAGCGCGCTTTGCGGCAGGGTCCGTGGAATAACGAGCGGGAGAAGGACGAAGTGCGCAAGCTCTACGGCGGAGCGCGGGCGCGCATGGCCCAGCGGGCCCGAGCGCACGCGGTTCGGGGTTTTGTTGAAGCCGTGGCCCTCGTCGGGGAACAGGACGTACTCCACCGGGATGCTGCGCTTCTGGAGGCTGTTGACGACCTGCTCGGCCTCGACCACCGGAACGTTGGTATCGTTGGCGCCGTGCAGGACGATGGTGGGAGCGCGTACGCGGTCGACCTTGTGAATCGGGGAGAGGCGGCGGAGCAGGTCGAGCTGGGCGTCCGGGTCGCCGTATTCCACCTTTGAGATGGTGGCCATCCACGGCTCGGTGTGGGCGAAGAAAGTTTCGAAGTTGACTATGCCGAAGAGGTCGGCGCCGGCCGCGAAGAGATCCGGGAACTCGGTCAGGCCGGCCATCACCATGTACCCGCCGTAGGAGCCTCCCATGATGCCGATCCGCTTCGGGTCGGCCACGCCGGCCTTGGCCACGTAATCCACCGAGGACTGGATGTCCTTGACGGCGTTGAACCTTAGCGCGCCATTGTCGAGATTAACATACTTCTTTCCGAAACCGGAGGAGCCGCGCACGTTGGGGGCGAAGACGGCGATGCCGCGGGACAGCAGGGCCTGATAGGTACTATCGAAATCTGGCTGCTCCTGGCCTTCGGGGCCGCCGTGGAAGCTCAACACGGTGGGTCCCGGCCCCGAAGTCCCCCGCGGGCGGTAAAGCCAGCCGCTCAGGGGCAGCCCATCGTGGGCCGTGAAGCGCACGAGCTCGGGCCGCACCAGCGAGTCGAGGTTCACGCCGGCGTGCGGGCTGTGGGTCACCTGCTGGAAGCGGCTGGCAGTGCGATCGAACACCCAGGCATCAAAAGGTGCGGTTGCGCCGGAGGCCGTCATCGCGAGGTAACGTCCATCCTTCGAGAACGTGAGAGAGTAGGCGAGCTCGACGGGAAGCTTGGGGCCGGCGGTGGGCTTTCGGGTGGCGAGATCGAGGAAAGCCAGCTCGCTGTGGCCGGCGACGTTCCAGAGAAGGGCTGCGGTACGGCCATCCTCGGTCACCTCGAACTCCTCCAACTCGGCGTCGTCGCGGCCGGCGATCACCTCGATCGGGCCTGGTGCGCCGTCCGGGCCGAGCCTGACCCTGGCAAAAGCGACCAGGTCGCGGTCCTTGTTCGAGGTGAGATAAATCGTCGAGCCGTCGGGAGAAAATGCGCCGCCGCCGAAGCTGCCAGGGGGCTGGTGGGGAGTGAGGAGCGTCTCTTTGCCGCCGGCCAGATCGAGCAGGAAGAGGTTGTTGTCGCTGCGGTTCTCCATTCGCTCGAGAATGGCGCGCTGGTGATCGCGGCTTATGTCGGCCAAGTCGCCGATACCTGGGTTCTTCGCGACCAGGCGGGACTGGCTGCTCCCTAGATCGTATATGTAGGCGTCGATGGCGCGGGGATCGCGGCGGTTGGATGTCCAGCCCAGCAGTTTTCCGTCGTGGCTCCAGCCGCTCAAGCCGTTGGTTTCCTTGCCGCCGTCGGTCAGCCGGCGAAGGCCCGTGCCATCCGGCCGGACCAGGTATACCTGTGCATTCATGCCGCCCCCGGGGTGCACGGAGAAAGCCAGCCACTGGCCATCCGGCGACCAGGTGACGAAGCCGACCGGGTCGTCGAGCGCCGTCACCATGGTCGGCCAGCCGCCCGTGGTGGCGACGGTCCACACCTGCCGATTGCCGCTGAGATTCGAGACGAAGGCCAGGCGCTGGCCGTCGGGCGAAAAGGTCGGCGAGCCGCAGGAGCCGATCTTGGCCATCATGGCTACCGAGGTCTCGAGGTCGTCGGCCAGGGCCGCCGGGGCCAGCAGCACACAAGAGAGGAAGAAACGTAGGTAGGACACGGGGCCTCCTTTGAAATAGACAGACATTAACAGGTAAGAATGCCTGTTTTACTTGCTACTCGGGGGTCCAGCGCCATTGTACCCCCACGGTGAAATTGCGCCCGAGCGCCGGAAAACCCAGGGATTCCTCATAGGTCCGATCGAGCAGGTTCCGCAGCTTGGTGGTGAAGGCCACGCTGCGCCGGACCTCGAACTGCGCGCCCACGTCGAAGGTGGTGTAGAAGGGGTTGAGAAACTGCCCGGCGGAGAGGCCGAAGTTGGGCTCGGCGTCGAGGGTGCGGCCGCGCAGCACGGCGCCGGTCTGGACGAGCAACCGGCCGTGCTGCCAGACGACCAGGTACGAGCCGGTATGGCGGGGCCGCCGCACGAGTTGCTGCCCGAGCCGGAAAAAGCGCTGCACCGATTTGGGGGAGCGGTCGAGGCCGAGCACGGCCGTGTCGAGGTAAGTGTAGGCGCCGCGGAAGCGCAGGCCGCGGGCCACCTGCAAGTAAATGGCGCTCTCGAGCCCCGCGGCTTCCGAGTTGGCCAGGTTGTCGGAGAGCCAACGGCTCAGTCCGGCCTGGGCTTGCGCAAGGGTGATGATCTGGTCGTGAAAGCGGTTGTAGAACCAGGTGACGTCCAGGGCCACGCGGCGGCCGAAGAAGGATTGCTCCAAGCCGGCATCGAAGCTGGTGGTGCGCTCCGGTTTGAGCGCCGGGTTCGTGGTGAAGGCCAGCTCGAAGCCGTCCGGGGGTCGCAGGCCTGTTCCCGCGCTGCCGTGTAGCCGGGTGCCAGGTCTTAATAAGTAAGCGGCGCTCAGCTTCGGATGGAGCTCGGTCACAGTGCTGGCCGGCAACGGCGGGCGGGAGCCGAAAGCGTCAGCCGGGATGGCATCCAACCGCAGGTGCTCCAGCCGCAGGCCCGTGTTCAGGAAGAATCTGCCTCCGGCCTCGAAGTGGTTTTCCAGAAACCACCCGTAAATATTGCGATGCAGAGGAAAGGGATTCGAGTTCGGGTCGGTGACAAAGGTGCTTCGGAATTGCTCCCCGTTCCACTCCACGCCGAAAGTCAAAAGGTCGTGGCGGGCCGGCGCGACGCTGGTCTCGGAGCTAAAGGCCTGGCGGCTCTGGCGGGTGAAGGAAGGCCCGAAGCCGCTTTGGAAATCGAGCCGGTCGGAGTAAATGGCGCCGCTCAAGCGCTGGCGGACGCGCGGGCCAAGCTCGCCGTCGTAACCGAAGGAGTGGATGTTGTAGCGCTCGGCCGTGCGCGACGCCAGGTCCAGGCCCGGAAATAGTACGGCCGGGTCGCTGCCGAACGGCCCGGGGTTTCCGGACTCGTTCGAGTTCACCAGGAAGGCATAGCGCAAGCGATGGCGGGCCCAGAGCGTGTAGTCCACCTTGAGATGAGCGTTTTCGAAGCGGCTGTCGTCGTTGGCCACCATCCCGTCGGTGTCGAAGCGGGACAGGGTCCCGTAAACTCCAAGGTTGCCGATCCGGCCCCCGCCGCCCGCGGTGAAGCGTCGCGTGCCGAAATCGCCGCCCTCGGCCGAAGTAAAGAAGTCGCGGCGATCGAGGCCGCTCGCGGTCACCACCTGCACCGCGCTCCCGATGGCGTAGGAGCCGTAGAGGGCCGACTGCGGGCCGCGCACCAGCTCCACCGTCTCGATCGGCTCGGCGGGCAAGCTCGCGAAATTGTAGGAGCCGCCGAAGTCGTTTACCTTCACGCCGTCGATGGTGACCAGGTTATAGCGGGAGTCGGCGCCGCGGACGAATATTCCCGTCACACCGCCGCGGCGGCCGGTCTGGTTCACCTCGACACCCGGGAGATACCGCAGCGCCTCGAAGAGTTGCAGGGCCTGGAGGGCGCCCAGGTCATCGGCGGTAAGAATGGAAACCGAAGAGGCCACCGTGCTCGAGGGCAGTTCGGCCCGTTCCGCTGTCACCACGACGGTTTCCGCCAAAGCGCTGGGGCGCAAAACCAGCTCGATGGGGTCGCTGCGGTCGCACGGGATTTCCTGCTTGTCGCCGGTCAGTCCCGATGCGGAGCTGAAGATGGCGCAGGGGCCCGTGCCGGCTCCGGCAAATTCAAACCGGCCGGCAGAGTCCGCAGCGACCGTCCGCACGGGTTGTGGAGGTTTCAGCAGGTAAACCCGAGCGCGGGGCACGACGGCCCCGGTCGAGTCTTTGACGGTTCCATGAATGGCTCCGGAAGCGGAGCCTAGAAAAAGCAAGAACAGGACGGCCCGGCCGCCCCAATCGCAGAAGCGTGGCATTTCTCTCTCCCTACCCGCGTAGGAACTCCGAGAGAGCGTCTCCGGTCTGTCTCCTGACTTGCGCCTCAGCGGGCCGGCACGCCTTCCCGCCCCGACGAGTCGGGGCAGTGGCCTTGCTGTGCCGTCCCTCCGCGCTTACAGTGGCGGGGCCGTGCCCGATTTCCACGGGCTTCCAGGTCCCGAAAACGCAGGATCGGTTTTTGCAGGCTTTTAAAAAATAGGCCACTGGGAGGCTTGCTGTCAAGCGGAAGGGGAATCTATGTTACGGCTGTTTACGGCGCCCAGGAACCAAGGCAAAACCGGCCTTGCCCAACTGCGTGAGCCGTCCGTCGGCGCAGGACGCGCAGGCTCTCGCCTCCTCATGGACTGGCTGCCGGCCTGCCGCAGGTGGAGCAGTCGACACAAGGCTGGCCGTAATCTTCAGGCATGTTCCAGCGCGTCCTCGACCGCTTCCGGATGCTTCGCGATGACAGCGAGCAAGATTCGCGCCGGGCCATCCGGGCTCGTCCGCCTTTGTTCCCAGTTCCGCACCGACGCTGCTGCGAAGCCGAATCGGGCGGCGAACTGTACTTGGCTGAGGTTCAGCTTTTTTCGCACTGCCCGCACGTCTACGGCCGGAACATGAACGGTCGTAATCCGAATGGGCACGTCCTCACCCCTAGCCCACGCAATCGCCTCGTCCAGACTGTTGATAATCCTCTGCCCCAGAGTAGGCTCCTTGACCTTCTTCTTCCGCGCTCTCTTCTTCACCGAATGTTCCTCCTTTGGTACTCTTCGACAAGGAGCGGAATTCGCTTCCTCAGCGTATTCCGCTCAGCTTTCGTCAGGTTTTCCTTCACGTTTTTTGCGTAGATATCGAGCAGGAACACGGGGATCGTCTCCTTGTGGAAGTAATAGATCACGCGGACCCCGCCACGCTTGCCTTTTCCTTTGGTCGCCCAACGGAGTTTACGCACGCCGCCTGTTTGCGGGATCACGTCACCAACCGCCGGATTAGTAGCCACGAACCCAACGAGATCGGCGCGCTCTTCTTCATCGAGCACTGGGTCAGCCGCTCGCAGAAACGCTGGCGTCTCGACCACGGTGATCGGTCCGCTCACTCTTGAAGTATACGCTATTAGCGCACAGTAGTCCAGCGACGGGAATGTCGAACCGCACTCGTTCCGAGGGTGATCTGCTGTGGGACGTTACTACAGTCGTTCACAGCACCCAGGCCTGCGGGTGGTGGGTAAAGCCGATGTGGGGATAATAGTCGACCGCCTTGGGTGCGGCCAGCAGTAAGATTTTCGTGTGCGGCCCCGATTCCAGCTTGGTCCGCCGGATCAATTCCTGGCCGATGCTCTGCCGCTGGTGGGAAACCCGCACGGCAAGGTCGGAAAGGTAGGTCACGTAGGCAAAATCGGTCAACGACCGCGATATGCCCACCAGCAGATCGCCGTCCCATGCGGTCACAACGAGGTTGGCGTTCTTGAGCATCAGCCGCATCCGCTCCCGATCGTCAATGGGCCGCCGCTCCCCGAGCGTGGAAGCCCGGTAGAGCTCGATCACGGCATCCAGGTCGAGATCATTGCCAAGTCGATAATTGATCATAGGGTTATGGTTCCAGCGGATGGCAGAGGTAATTATCGCATTCACATGCCTGCTGCGCGGCCCTGGCAGCTTGGGTTAAACTGTAGGCGTCACGGAATTTTCAGCACGGGTGGAGGCCCGGTCGAAGGAGGGCCGGGGCCCGAGCGGCAGGCGAGCTTGAAGCGAATTTTTGCACTTTTATTGCCCATCGCCGTGGCGGCTTGGAGCGTCGGGCCGGCCCGCGGCGCCGAGCAGGGCCAACTCGATTCCGACGTCACGCTGTTCACGGTGATGGCGGCCATCAACGCGGCGGGTTACGACGCCGGAATCGATTCGCCGTCGGCCAGTCCGGTGCGGGCGGCGGTGCGACAGGAACTGAAGACCTTCAACGGTCCGAGCCTGGAGCAGCTCAAGAACTTTTATCAACAGTACAAGCTGGACGACCCGGCCCAGGACCTGGCCCAGTATGTTTCGTTCGCCCTGCAATCGGCCGGGCCGCCGGAGTTTAAGTTTCGCGTCCCCTTCGGTGATCTTTCCCCCGACGCCCAGCCGCTGCACGGCCTCGGCCGCCTCCTGGCGGATTTTTATAGCGAGGCGGAAATCGAAAAGCTATACAAAAAATATCTGCCGGAGCACGAGAAGGAGATTGCCCGCTACCACGAGCCGGTGACCCAGGCCGTGTTCGAGACCAATGGCTACTTGCGAATGCCGACTTCCGGCTACCTGGGGCGGCGCTTCCAGATTTACGTGGACCTGCTGTCGGCCCCCAACCGGCCGAGCGTCCGGGGCTACGGAGCCGATACTTTCGTGGTCGTGCATCCGTCACCGGAGCTGAACACGGCGGAGATCCGCCACGCCTATTTGCACTATCTGCTGGATCCCTTCACCGCAAAGTACGCTTCGGCGGTGGAGGCCAAGAAGCAGCTCGCCGGGCTGGCCATGTTCGCCCCGGCGCTGGATGAGTCCTACAAAGCCGACTTCGCCCTGCTCGTCACCGAATGTCTCATCAAGGCGGTCGAGGCGCGCATGAAGTATGGATCGGAGAAGCAGAAGGAGACGCTGGTGGAGCAGGCGTTGCGGGAAGGCTTCATCCTGACGCCGCATTTCTACGATCAATTGCTCCGCTTCGAGAAGCAGGAGCAGGGAATCCGGCTCTATTACCCCGAGATGGTCCACGCCATCGACGTAAAGAAGGAGGACCGGCGCTTGCGGCAGGTGCATTTCGTCGAACGACCTCCGGAGCGGAGGCCGGCGCCGGAGCCGGCGCGGCGGGTCCTGACCGGCGTGGCCAAGACGCTCCAGGAGGCGGAAGAAAGCTTCCTGCGGCATCAACTGGACCAGGCCAAGAAACTGTTCGAAGAGGCGCAGAAGGAGACCGGCGGCAAGGACGCCCGGGCGCTGTACGGCCTGGCGCGGGTGGCGGCGCTCGAGAAGGATTCCGAGCGGGCCAAGGAGCTGTTTCTGCTGGCGCTGGACGCGGGCCCCGATCCGCACGTGCGAGCTATGTCGCACCTATATCTCGGGCGGATCGAGGATCTGTTCGGCAGCCGCGAGCAGGCGGTGCTCCATTACCGCAAGGCGCTGGCTGCTGGAGACGACACCCCGGGCACCCGCGAGGCCGCGGAGAAAGGTTTGCAGCAGAGTTTTGCATCACCTAAGCCTAAATGAAAGGGCGTTCCAGGCCCGCGCCACGCGCGGGCAGGGACCGCCTCAGGAGACATCATGGCCAAGACGTGTTTTGCCATTGTCGTTGCCGCTGGACTGGCGATCGGCGCCTGGGGCCAGCAACCCCAGCAGCCGCAGGCCAAGTCGAAGAAGGAGCTCGACGCCTTCATGGCCGTCCGAAACGCCCCGGACCCGGATTCGCGCATCAAGGCGGCCGAGGACCTGCTCCATAAGTACGCCGATACTCAATTCAAGGATCTCGCCCTGCAGATGGAGACGATGGCGTACCAGCAGAAGAATGACTTCGACAACATGTTGATCGCCGGCGAGCGGACGCTGGAGGTGAATCCGGACAACGTCGGCGTGCTGATCACGCTGGCCGCCGCCATTCCCCAGCGTACCCGTGAGCACGACCTGGACAAGGACGAGAAGCTGTCCAAGGCCGAAAAGTACGCCACTAGGGCGCAGACCGTGATCCCGAACATCGCCAAGCCGAATCCTCAGATCACGGATGACGAGTGGACCGGCTACAAGAAGAGCGCCATGTCGCAGGTGCACGAAGCGCTGGGGAGGATCGCGTTCGCGCGCAAAAATTTTCCCGCCGCCGAGAAGTCATTCCAGACTGCCCTCGAGCTGGCCCCTCAGCCCGACGCCATGGTGCTGTATCAACTGGGATTGACGTACGCGGCCGAGACCAAGTACGACGAGGCCATTGGAGCGTTCGACAGATCGATGGCGTTGGGAGGGGTGAAAGTCGGAAACCGGGACCTGGCGGCGGAGAAAAAGGCGGCGGCGGTGAAGGCCAAGCTGGCCGGAGCTTCCAAGCCGGCTGCCCCGGCGGGCCAGGAGCCCCCGCCGCAGGGGGAACCCAAGCGGCCGTAATCCCGCCGGTGATGGTGGCTCTCGTCTTGTGTCTTTTTATTGTGCCATGGCGCAGTCCTATTCCCAGCTCGAGGCGGAACTGGGCTACCGGTTTCGCGATCCCGCTCTGCTGGCCCGGGCGCTTACCCACAGCTCGCACACTCACGAAAACCGGGGTCAGGCCTCGGGATTTGATAACGAGCAGCTCGAATTTCTGGGTGACGCTGTGCTCGGGTTTCTGATCAGCGCCCGGTTGGTAGAGGCCTACCCTAGCCTCAGCGAAGGCCGGTTGTCCAAGCTGAAGGCTCACCTGGTAAGCGCCTCTTACCTGCTGGAGACGGCGCGGCGCCTGC
>JACQDG010000364.1 GCA_016201185.1 Acidobacteriota bacterium
CAGATCCTTTGGTCGCTTTTAAGGCAGGGAAGAGCTCAGGCCCAGTCTTTGTATGATCCAGAGAGGAGGAGCAGGGTAGGCTGTCCGCCTAGGCGGGCAGCTTAATTGCACGCAGCAGCGATGGTCAGCGGCCAGTCCTGCGGATGGTTCGACAGATAATCGTCATACGCAGTCTGCCGCCATACATACCACGAGATGGCGCCAAGACCGATCCGGCGGGTAGAGCAGTTCCAATCTTTGATCTGCTCGAGGGTCGGCCAGGCATCGTGCCCGCAAGAATTGCAGCGAAACGACTGGTCCAACCCTACCGGGACTGCTGGAAACATGGAGGTGGTAATGAAGTTCGACTCGGTGGACATTACATTCAGACAGCGATCCTTGGCGTAACCTTCGGTGCTGTTGAAGGGGTAGCACCAGGTGCCGACGAAATCGGCGACGCCAGTTTGATCCGCGTACTTGTTTCCGATACAGGAGTAGGCCGACCAGAACTTTCCGCCGGGAGCCCACTGCGACGGTTCCCCGATGTCGTAATAGATTTTGGCTCCGGGCCACACCGCCTGGATGGTAGTCCGCAGGGCGCGAAGCTGCGAAGCCGAGACGGCCCCGCACTTATTCGTGGCATGCGTGAAGGGATTGACGTAATAAGGTTCGTTGTAAACGAACACGCCCATGACATCGGAGGATCTGCTGGCCAGAAGATGCAGAAAATTAACCCCGGCGGAACTGATGCTCCAGGTCCCGTTGGCGTTTAACGTGTAGGGGGCCGGGTAGAGGCCCAAGATGAGCTTGATGCCCACGTTGTGGGCCGCATCCAGCATCTGTGTCCAGGTCGAGGGGTAATTCACGTTAACATCGGTCACTGCATAATCGTAGCCGATAATTTTGAGGGCTGGGAAATCAGAAGGCTTCACCCAGTGGGTCCCGGTGAGGGTCGTCGACGCGGTTCCGCTAGCGCTAACTGTGAGGGACACGGCAAGTTTTTGCGGGGTGTTGGTGGCGCCGGAGGCCGAAATGGTGATCTGACCGTTGTAGGAGCCCACCTGCAAATTGTTCGGAGAGGCGGTCACCTGCGGAGAGGTCGGCGCCGTGCCCGAGGCGGGCTGGATCGACAGCCACGACGCGTTGCTCGACGCCGTCCAGCTCAATGTTCCCCCGCCGCCGTTGATTACCGACAGGCTCTGCAATATCGCACTGCCGCCCCGCACGGCGCTAAAGCTCATGCTCGTGGGAGTCAACTGGATCTTAGGCGGAGTCGCATTCACCGTCAGCGAGACCGTGAGCTTCTGCGGCGTGTTGGTTGCGCCGGCCGCTGAAATCGTGATCGCTCCAGTGTAGCTTCCTACCGGCAGTCTCCTCGGTTCGGCCGTCACCTGCACCGTGCTGGGCGCCGTGCCGGAAGCAGGCTCAATGCCCAGCCACGACGCGTTGCTCGACGCTGTCCAGCTCAGCGTCCCCCCGCTGTCGTTGCCCACCGACAGACTTTGCGATACGGCCCTGCCGCCCTGCATACCACTCAAGCTCATGCTTGTGGGAGTCAGCCGTATCGTTGGGGATGCGCTTGCACTGGCCGTCCCAGCAAACAAGAGGCTCGCCAAACGGACCGAGAAACTCGCAACAAGGGAGAACTGCACGCTCAGTTCAAACAGCCTGGCTACAATCTTCGGCCTCTTGGACATCCCCAGACTCCAGCTATTTTAATTAAAGCCGCCGATGCACGTAGATACGGCGCCGCTTAGACTCCTGGGTGCATCGGAGCTCATCGGTGGCTACAACTTACCACACCACCGTTTCCCGATACAACCCAAAAGCCCGCCGCAACCGGTCGGATATTTCCCCCAGCGTAGCGTAGCTTTCCACCGCTTCGAGAATCGCCGGAAGCAGGTTCTCTTTGGTCTGGGCGGTGCGCTCCACCGCGTCCAGAGCGCGGGTGGTCTGCTCGCTGTGGCGTGAGGCCCGCAGCTGCCGCAGGTGCTCCACCTGGGCTGTCTCGAGCGCCGGGTGGATTTGGAGAATCGGAATCGGCGGCTCCTCGGCCACCTTGAAGCGGTTTACCCCCACCACCACGTTCTCGCCGGAATCCACCGCCCGCTGGTGCTCGAAGGCGGCGTTCTGGATCTCCCGCTGCACGTAGCCCTGTTCGATGGCCCGCACCATGCCTCCCAGCGCGTCGATGCGGGCGATGTACCCGGCGGCCTTGGCCTCGATCTCGTCGGTGAGACTTTCGATGGCATAGGCGCCGCCCACCGGATCGACTGTGCCGGTGACGCCGCTTTCATAGGCGATCACTTGCTGGGTGCGCAGGGCCAGCCGGGCCGATTCCTCGGTCGGCAACGCCAGCGCTTCGTCCCGGGAGTTGGTGTGCAGCGACTGCGCCCCGCCCAGCACCGCTGCCAGCGCCTCGATCGTCGTGCGAATGACGTTCACGTCCGGTTGCTGCGCGGTCAGCGTGGAGCCAGCCGTCTGCACATGGAAGCGCAGGGAACAGGAGCGCGGGTCGCGCGCCCCGAACCGTTGCTGCATCAGCCGGGCGTAGAGCCGCCGGGCAGCGCGGAACTTGGCGACTTCTTCCAGAAAATGACTGTGGGCGTTGAAGAAGAAAGAAAGGCGTGGGGCGAAAGAATCGAGCTCCAGCCCGGCCCCCAGGGCCGCCTCGATGTAAGCGATGGCGTTGGCCAGGGTGAAGGCCACCTCCTCGACGGCGGTCGCACCGGCCTCGCGAAAGTGGTAGCCGCTAATCGAAATGGGGTTCCACTCCGGCAGCTCCCGGTGAGTATAGGCAAACAGGTCGGTGACCAGGCGCATGGAGGCCTGGGGCGGGTAGATGTAAGTGCCGCGCGCTATGTATTCCTTGAGGATATCGTTTTGAACGGTCCCCGCCAGGCGCCGCGTCTGGGCCCCCTGCCGCCGGGCGACGGCGACATACAACGCCAGTAATATGGCCGCGGTGGAATTGATGGTCATGGAGGTGGAGACTTGCTCCAGCCGGATGCCCTGGAACAGCTTCTCCATGTCGGCCAGCGAGCAGATCGGCACGCCGGCCTTGCCAACCTCGCCGAGCGAGAGCGGATGATCGGAATCTAGGCCCATCTGCGTGGGCAAGTCAAAAGCTACTGAAAGGCCGCGGGCGCCCTGCTCGATCAGGTAGCGGAAGCGGGCGTTGGATTCCGCCGCCGAGCCGTAGCCGGCATATTGCCGCATGGTCCACAACCGCCCGCGATACATGTCCGGCCGGATGCCCCGCGTAAAGGGATGCTCCCCGGGCATGCCGAGCTGGTTGTTGTAATCCACCTCGCGGGCGGGATAATAAACGGGAATCGCGATGCCGCAGGAAGTGGAGCGGGCGTTGTCACCTTCGGCCATGGAAGCAACCTATCGGGTGCGGGAAAGGCGGCGGGCTCGCCAAAAAGAAGAAATGCCGAAAAAGCACATCATCACCACAAAAACGGCCACGACAAGCATCTTGAACAGGACTTCGCCATCTCCGTTAAAGCTCCTGTAAGTGCGGATCAGCCACAGGCCGCCCCAGCCGGACAGCACCAGGAAAACCAGGCCAACGACCTCAAGAAACAACGTCCGCAGGATTCGCCAGAAACGGGCGGCCACGCCGCTGAAGCTGCGCGCCGCCGCCATCGCCGTTCTCAAATGCAGCATCCTCGTTCATCCTAGCACGGGGTCGCGGCCGGATCACCTGGAGAGAATGGGCCGGCTCAAACCGTTTTCGGCCCCGTCGTGGCAACCCAGGCTTTACAATCACTGTGAGGTAGAGTCCCGCTGCGCCGATAAGAAGAACAAGAACGATTGCCTTTCCTTCCAGATTCTGTTTCAATACCGGCCAGGAGAGGGATCGGAGCGAAATGGAACTTTGAGGAGGCCGTGCGCGTCCCTTCATTTGGGTGGCGCGGCGGGGGTGGGAGGAGAGGATCTCATGGACGAGAGGCTAAAGCAGTTGATGCAGCAACTGGGCGCCGCCATCAATGATTCGCTCTCCGAATCCGAGGTCATTGCCGAAGCCATCGGCGAGATCCGGCAGGCCGGCTACGATGTGTTCCTGGTTCTGGAAGCCACCATCGGTTTTAACCGGCGTCGCAGCGCAGACGAGACCCAGGGGGAAGAAGCGCCCGCCGCCCGCTCCATCACCGGAAAAATCCGGCTGACCAGCCAGGACCAGGAATTCCTCAAGGCCATGAAGATTTCCGTCGAGGAGTCGGCCGAGACCTGAGGCGACCGTCTTTTGCAGTCCGTGCTTATGCACTATAATGTTGGTGTGGGAGGTGTGCGATGGTTCGCCGCGCCGCTTGGGCCGACCAGTTTTACCCTTCCAGGCCCGTTCTCCTGCGCCACGAGCTGGAAAAACTCCTGAAAGCGGACTCCCCGGAAAAAATTACCCAGCCGATCGGCTGTGTCTCGCCCCACGCCGCCTATATGTATTCCGGCATGATAGCAGGGGCCGTTTATGCGCGGATCGAGATCCCCCGGAAGTGCATCGTCCTTTGTCCTAATCATACGGGGCGCGGCTCGCCGCTTGCGATCATGTCGGAGGGCGAGTGGCAGATGCCGCTGGGCAATGTGCCCATTGATAGTATCCTGGCGCGCGAGCTCCAGAAAAAGTGCCACCTGCTCTTTGAAGACGCCCGGGCGCACGAGGATGAGCATTCGCTCGAGGTGCAACTGCCCTTTTTGCAGAAGCTCCAACCCAAGCTGGAGTTCGTGCCGATCGCGGTGGGGACCGAGGCCTACGATGCGCTGGAGCTGCTGGGCCAGGCCATGGCCGACGTGATCCAGGCGCAGCGGGAGAGAGTACTGATTGTGGCCTCGAGCGACATGAACCACTTCGAGAGCGACGAGCGGACGCGGCTGAAGGACCGCCGGGCCATCGACCAGGTGCTGGCCCTGGATCCTCGCAGCCTCTACGACACGGTCCGCCACGAACACATCACCATGTGCGGCTATTGCCCCACGGTGGCCATGCTCCACGCCGCGCGCCGGCTCGGCGCCACCCAAGCCGAGCTGGTCCGATACGGCACCAGCGCCGACGTCTCCGGCGACTCTTCCCGCGTGGTGGGCTACGCCGGGATTGTGGTGTGGTAGAAAGCGCGATCAAGCCTCGGCGGGCGCCGACAGCGGCTCTTCCTTTTTCTTATTAGAGGCCCGGCGGGAGCGGGGGATTCGCGTTCCGGAGGATCTCCTGGTCCCCGATGAGCGACGGCGGCTAGTCCTCTTGGGGGCTTCGATTGGAGCAGCGGCTTTCGCCGGCTGAGCCTCCGCCGCCTCATACTCGACCCGGGGTTCAGGCACAGCCGCCAGTTCGGCGCCGGGGAAAACCCGCAGACCCAGCTCCGGATCGGCATCAATCCGCACCAGCCCCTTGTCTTGGGCCAGGTTCA
>JACQDG010000365.1 GCA_016201185.1 Acidobacteriota bacterium
GGCTGAAACCAAGCCTCCTCCGCCGTCGCTGTTGCCTTTGCTTTTCCGGCTCGGGTAACGTGTGAGAGTGGATCTCGTAAGCGCTGTCGCGGCCCGGGCGGAATTTTTGCGACTGCGAGAGGGCGGCGCGCTTACCCCCTCAGACACGGCGCGGCTGGGGCGGGAGGCGGCGCGGGCTTGCCTGGCTTCGGAAGAGCAGTTCGACGAATCGGCCCGGCTGCTTTGCGAGCTGGCCACGCTGTCCGATCCGGAGCTGGCGCGGGGGGGCGTGGAAGGGATCTTCCGCCACGCCGTCGAAGGCATGGCCGATGCCTTCGAGCTCCGGTTCTGCGATCTCTACATTCAGTTCTTCGCGCGGGTGATCGAGTCCTGCCGCCCCGCCGCCTGGCTGGACCAGCGGCTGCGGCATTTCGGTCTTCACCAGGAGCAGGATCTGATCCGGCGCGCTTTGAAGTTGCGGCGCCCACGGCGGGCCGCCGGCCCCGTCAAGAAAATCCTCGTGCTCTCGCGTGTCACTCTGGGGGCGGAGGTGGCAATCACCAGCGTGGTGCTCGCCAGGATGATGCGGACCTTCCCTGAGGCGCGGCTGGTGCTGCTTGCCGGGCCAAAGTCGGCGCAGCTGTTCGCGGGTGAGGGCCGCCTGACGGCGCGCCCCGCCGAATACCCGCGCGGCGGCGGGCTGCTCGAGCGCCTGGCCGCCTGGCCCCCTGTTGTGGACCGGGTGCATGAGGAAATCGAGGGATTGCGGCCAGGCGAATACCTGGTAGCGGATCCCGACTCGCGGCTGACTCAGCTGGGGATGCTGCCCCTCCTCGCCGACGAATCGGCCTATCTATTTTTTGAAAGCCGCTCCTATTCGAAACCGGGGATCGAGACGCTATCCGAACTGACTGCGGCCTGGGCGAACGAGACATTTGGAGGCGATCCCGCGACGCTTCACCCCTGGGTCAGTCTTCCGCTGGACGCGGTCCAGTTCGCCCAGTTTGTCCGAGCGGCAGCGCCGCAGGCGCGCTGGGTGAGCGTGAACCTGGGCGTGGGCGACAATCCCGCCAAGCGGATTCAGGATCCTTTCGAGCAACGGCTGCTCGACGAACTGCTGCGATCAGGCTGGCGCATCTTCTTGGACAAGGGCGAAGGCGAGGAAGAAGCGGAGCGAGTGGATCGCCTTCTTTCGTTCCTGCGCGATACCGGATGGCGTGTGGCGGAAATTGTGGAGAGCGCGGGGCTTCCTGCCGCCGATTCCCAGGTGGCGGCGTGGCGTGGCAGCCTGGCCGGGTTCGGCGCTTTAATCGGCGTGAGCGATCTTTATATCGGTTACGATTCCGCTGGCCAGCACGTCGCCGCCGCACTCGGTATTAAGACGATCGACATTTTCGCCGGGTTCCGCTGGCCCCGCATGGCCCAGCGCTGGCGGCCGGCGGGGACGGGGGTGGTCCGCCAGATCGTGGCCGATACTCATCTGGCAAAGGAACCGGAAAAAGTTCTGGCAGCGGTGTTGGAGGCGGCGCGGTGAAGATCGCGCTGGACGCCACCTATAGCCTGGGGCCGTCGCTTTCGGGTGTGGGGGTCTACTGCACGCGGCTGATTGAATCCCTGGCCCCCGCGGCGCCGGACTTGCGGTTCGTGCTGTGCTACCGCGCCAACCGCTTCTTCCGGGCGATGCTCTCCCCGTTGCCGGCGAATACGGAGCGGCGGCTTTTCGAAGAGCGCCTGTCTCCGCGGTGGACGGGCGGCGTGGCGCTTTTTCACGGGCTGAACCAGCGCTTGCCGCGATCCCGATTCCCGCGCATGGTGGCTACCTTCCATGACCTGTTTGCCCTGAGCGGCGAATACTCCACTCCCGACTTTCGCTGGCGTTTCACGGCCCTGGCCAAGGACGCCGCAGCGCGCGCGGACCACATCATCGCGGTTTCGCACTACACGGCCTTCCAGGTGGAGCAATTGCTGGGGGTCGATCCGTCGCGCATCACCGTTATCCATCACGGCGTCGACCCGGTCCCCGAATTCACAATCGAGGAGCTGGCGACATGCCTGCGGCGTTACCGGCTCCGGCGCCCGTTTCTGCTGCATGTGGGCGCGATTCAGGCCCGCAAGAACATTTCCCGGCTGGTGGAAGCCTTCGAAAGCCTGAGCCCGGAATACCAACTGGCTTTGGGCGGCTCGGACGGCCACGGAGCGGCGGAAATTCATGCGCGCATCGTCGCCAGCCCGGCCCAGGAAAGGATCCGCGTCCTCGGCTACGTGCCGCGCCCGGATATCGAGCGCCTGTACCGCCTGGCATCAGCTCTGGCGTTTCCGTCGCTCGACGAGGGCTTCGGTTTGCCGGTGCTGGAGGCCATGTCGGCCGGCCTGCCGGTGGTGACATCGAATCGCTCGGCGACGGCGGAGGTGGCCGGCGAGGCGGCTTTGCTGGTCGATCCTACCGACACAGCCCAGATCGTGGAGGGGCTCCGGCGCGTGCTCGGGGACGAAATTCTGCGCAGCGAGCTGGTCCGCAAGGGCCTCGAGCGCGCGGCGCAGTTCAGTTGGACCCGCGCCGCCGCCGAAACGCTCGCCGTCTACCGCAGGCTGTTGAAAACGGACGAATCCTGACGCGCTCCGTCCCATCGGCCGTCTCAAGTGGCTACTTTTTGGGTGAAGACTTTGCCTCTCCCCGGCCGGCGGCCGATCCGAGCAACTTTTCGACTTCCTCAAACAACCCGCGGCCTTCGAAGATGGGGCCCTTTGTCAGAACCCCGTAACCAAAGTCGTTGCGGATGATCCCCTCCGGGTCGATCACAAACACGTGCGGGATATCGATTCTCGACCTCTGCGGCGTAGCCATCATGTAGGAGGCGGCCGCCTGCCCGCAATCGTACACTAGCGGATAAGACAGGCCGTGAGCTTTGATGAATCTGCCGACCGTGACGTCATTGTCCGGGGGGTTTACGATCGAAATTACCTGCACGCGCCCGGCATACTTCCGGCTGAGCTCTTCCAGCTTCTCGGCAAACGGGCCGCAATGCGGGCAGCC
>JACQDG010000371.1 GCA_016201185.1 Acidobacteriota bacterium
CCTACTGACCGCGCTGCGCCCCATCGGGTCGTTTCGGGAAGAGGGGAAGAAGACATCTATCCATCTTGTTCGCAAATCGGCATTCGCCGGCGTACATCCCCGAAAGCAGCATCTGCTCCTCACGATCAAGGCCGCGAAGCCCGTTCGGAGCGCCAGGATTTCGAAGACGGAGCAGGTATCAAAGAACCGCTGGCACCTGGAGGTGAAACTCACGGCGGCTGAGCAGATCGACGCCGAGCTGTTGGGTTGGTTACGAGAGGCTTACGAACTCTGCCTCTGACTTCCCAGGGCCTTAGAAGGGCGAATCCGGCAGCGTAATCCCCGTTTTCTTACCTCGCTCGAAGGCATCCATCTCGAGCAGCCACATCCCGACGCCCGCCGCCCCCTGCATGTAGCCGGTCTGGGCAATGAGCAGGTCGGGCTTGATGCGGTGCTCGGCCTGTATCCAGCGCATCCCGCTTTTGTCCCGTGTGGCCTTGGCCAGGAGCTGCGCCGTGATCCGCCGCGAGTAATCCAGGTATGGCCGGTTGCCGGTCACGCGGTAGAGGCTCAAGAAGAACGCCGCCACGCCGGTCGAGCCACAGCACTGCCCGACGTTGTTCCAGAAGCCGGGCGTTTCTTTCTCCGGGATTCCACTATCCATCACAGCCTTCGCCGACTTCTTCATCCATGCCATCCAGGCCTGGTCCCCGGTCACCAGCCACAGCCGGTAGAACAGCCGGGCCGTACCCGGCGGGCCGTGGCACCAGCTCAGGTAGTACAGGTTCTTGCCGTCCGGCTCGTTGTGGAAGATCTTGCAGCCGTCGCCTTCGGTGTTCGCCACCGACTGCAAATACCTTCCGCCGGCCAGCGCCGCCTCCAGGAACTCCTTGTTCTTCGTCTCCCTGTAAAGCGTGGCCAGAAAGTAGGCGACGCCGGCCGTGCCGTGGGAGAAATTCGGCATGAGGCGCGGGAATTTATCGTCCATCGCCCACTTCTTCCCGCCCGCTTCCGGCTTCCCCAGCTCGATCAGCCGCCGGCCGGCCTGGGCCGCCAAATCGATCAGCGACGGGTCGTTCAGCTCGCTTGCCGCGTAAATCAGAAACAGCCCGGTCCCCGAGGCGCCGGCAATAATATCGGTAACCCCGTTCCATTCGATCCCCGCGCCCTTCTTGACGGCCCGCTGGCGCAGCAGTTCGATCGAGCGCAGGACGCCCTGCCGGTATTTCGCTTCTTTAGTGAGCTTGTAAGTTTCCTCGAGCGCGAAGGCCATGCCGGCCATGCCCTCATACAGTCCCGTTTCCTTCTCCCCCGGGAGCGCCGCCAGCAGCGCGTCGGCGCCCGCCCGCGCCATTTTGAGATGGGCCGCGTCGCGGGTCTGGCGATGGGCTTCGAGCAAGAAAAGCACCACCCCCGGCGTCCCGGCATAGAGGGTATTGTTGACGGTGCTTTTGTCGTGGGGGTCGGCCGGCCACACCGCTCCGTCCTTGGTGGAAATGGCGGCCGATTGAACCCACCGGGCGGCCTCGAGAGCTGCTTCGCGATAGTCCGGCGGCGCGGCCAAGAGTGGAAAGGCCGGAGCGGCGAGCAGGGTCAGCAGTAGAAGCAACTGTCTCACGAAGCCCTCCGATTATAGGGCCTTCAGTTGCGCCTGAAGTATTACCACTTCACATAATCAGATTGCCCAGGCTCGCCGGCTGCCAGCAGGGCGAACGTGGCGAATGCGGTCGCCGCATCCCGCATGAAAAGCGAGGGCATGGAGCCCGTCTCGTACCGCTTGTTCATTGACTCGGCCGCCCAGTAGCCGAATTGGTGGTCCTGATGTGATTTCAGCCAGTCGAGGGCCCGGATGAGACGCGAATCCGAGCGCACCACACCTGCTGTTTGGAGAACAAACGCCGTGAAGGCGGTGCCATAGCTGTTACTCCCCGGCGAAGGTGACGCCTGTGCGCGCTTTTTCCACGGCCCGAGCGATTCCAGATTCCAGCCTCCATCGGGCTGCTGCCTCTGCCAGACCTCGTCGATGATGACACGCCGCATGGACGCAGACAGGACATCGGGCAGCCTGGTCGAAGCCCACAGCAACGCCAAACGATTGTGCAGTGGCTGCTTCGGCGAGTCGCGTTGCAGATACGCGATCAGCTCCGCGATCCGCTCGCGTACGTCCGGCCGGTTCCTGTATTCGGGCGGCGCGATGCCCGTCGCAAGCGCAGCCAGGGCCGCGCCATAGAACGTGGATTCCGGCATTTCCCACGGATCCAGATCGTAGCTGTTCCACGCCCAGGCGCCTCTTCCAGGCCCCTCTCGGAGCTGCAACGCCCACATCCGGTCCAGGGCTTTCTGTGCTTCCGCAGGGGGCGTGGCGTCGCCTGGATTCTCCGCGAGAAACAGAGCAGCGAATATCGCCTCAACGCCCAAGGCTTCCGACGCGTGGGGCGCGTCGTTGCCCGACAGCTGCTGCGGCGTAACCTTATCGACCCTCGCGCGCAACCCGTCCAATAACGCCTGCTCGTAAACGGTTGGCTTACCATCGCCCATCGCTCGGCGGAGCGCAGGGCGAACCAGAAGGTACGGCACGCCGGTATGGCAGGAGAGACAGGGACCGCCCATCCCATTCGCTCCCGGCCACG
>JACQDG010000372.1 GCA_016201185.1 Acidobacteriota bacterium
GCGCGATACAATCCCCATAGGTTGGACTCGTGCCGCGGCTTAGTCCAACTGATCTTTAGCCCACCGGTTGCGGCTCGAGGCGCTGTGCCGTTCCTCCGGCTCCGAGCGCCACAACCGGCGCGCTAAAAATCCTCTTCGTTATGCTGACATCCGAAACGTCGCCGAGGGCGTCGAGATTCCGTTGCTGGAGGAAGTGCTGGCCAACTTCGGACGCAAGGCTTATCTGGACATCGAGCTGAAGAGCCCGGGCTTCGAACAGGCCGCTGTCGCCTTGATAGAAAGATACTGCGACCACGCCCGGACGGTATTGTCCGCCTTTCATTCACAGACCCTGATCAAGGTCCGCGAGCTGGAGCCTGACCTGCAACTGGGCTTCATTTACAACCGCACCCAGGATGAGGAGACCCGGCACAACTGTCCGGTCGACGTGGTGGTCCCTCAGTTCCGTCTGGCCTCCAGAGACTTGATTTCCGAGGCCCACGCAGAAGGGCAGATGGTGTTCGCCTGGACCGTCAACGACGCCCAGGAGGCGGAGCGGATGATGGGTTTTGGGGTGGACGGGCTGATCACGGATTATCCGGAGATGATTGCCGGATTGGTCCGTGGCCGGGCCCAGCGCAGCGCCTGAAACCTCCTGCCCGGTGCTTACAAGCCTTCCAAAATGTGGCCAAGCTTCTCCTTCTTGGTGCGCAAGTAGGCGCGGGTGGAGGCAATCGGCTGGACCTGGCAGGGAACTCGTTCCTCCACCTGAATCCCCGCCTCTTCGAGCGCCCGGATTTTGTCGGGGTTATTGGAAAGCAGTCGAACGGCGCGCAATCCGAAGTGTTGCAGGACGCCCACCGCCACCTGGTAGGTGCGCAGGTCGGCCTCGAACCCCAGTTGCTCGTTGGCCTGCACGGTATCCGCCCCGCCGTCCTGGAGCTGGTAGGCCATCAGCTTGTTGAGCAGGCCAATGCCCCGGCCCTCCTGCGCCTCGTAGATCAGCAGGCCGCGGCCCTCGGAAGCGATGCGCTCCAGGGCCATTTCCAATTGGGCCCGGCAGTCGCAGCGCAGGCTCCCGAAGACATCCCCGGTGAGGCACTGGGAGTGAATGCGCACCAGCGGCGCCGGCCCCTTACTGGCGATGTTGCCCATCCGGAGGGCCACTACGCTTTCCATCTTGCCTTCGACCGTAGCCTCCAGGCCAAAGAGACGGAAATGGCCGAAACGGCAGGGAAATTCGGCTTCGGCGACTTGGCGGATTTGCAGTTCCCCGGGGAACATGCCCACAGAAAAACAATTCCTGGTCAGCCTGCTGGTCAAGATCGGTATCGTCGCGGCCATGGCCAGCATCCTGGTGCGCTGGAACGCCGTAAAGCGGCTGCTGCTTGGCGAGCAGCGGACCCTGAACCAGCGGCTGCAGTTCGGTCTGTGGCTGGGCGGCATGTTCTCGTTGGGCGTGCTGGTGCGCCTGCTGCTGGGCTATCAGGCGGCCGACTTGAGCCTGGAAGGAGCGCTAGTAGCAGGCCTGCTGGGCGGCTATGTTACCGGCTCCTTTACAGGCCTGCTGGTGGGCCTGCCGGCGTTCTTCAACAAGGAGATCCTGGCCTTGCCGCTGATGGTTGGCGTGGGGGCGCTGGGAGGTTTCCTGCGGGAGCTGGCCCCCGATCCGGAGGAGGTGTGGCGGTTTTCGCCCTTCTTCGATCTGAACATTTACCGCTGGTTTCGGCACCGCCGGCGCGGGCCGAGCGGGGCCTTTCATGTTCTGCTGCTGTTTGCCTGCGTTTCCCTGGAATTCCTGCGGGTTCTGCTGGGGCACCTGTTCACGTCTTCCAAGTTGTTTTACCTCTACCCGCAATGGCAGGATCCGCTGGTGGTGGCGGCGCTGTACCTCACCACCGTAGCCTGTGTCGCGCTGCCGCTTAAGGTCTGGAATAATACCCGCACCGAGATCAAGCTGGAGGAACAGCGGCGTCTGCTCCTGCAGGCCAAGCTGGAGAGTCTCTCCAGCCAGATCAACCCGCATTTTCTCTTCAATACCTTGAACTCCGTGGCCTCGCTGATCCGCAGCGACCAGGAGACGGCGCGGGTGCTCGTGTTCAAGCTTTCCACGATTTTGCGGCGTTTGCTGCGAAAACATGATAACTTCAGTCCGTTGCGGGATGAACTAGACCTGATTGAGGACTACCTCTCCATCGAAATGGTCCGCTTCGGCGACAAGCTGAAGTTCGTGAAGCAGATCGAGGAGAGCGCCCTGGACGCCTTGATTCCCAGCATGATGCTGCAACCCATTCTGGAAAACTCGATCAAGCACGGGCTGAGCCCCCAGGTGGAAGGCGGGACGATCTGGTTGCGCGCCGGCTCCTCGGAGGGGCGGCTGACGGTGACCATAGAGGACGACGGGGTGGGTATTCCTCCTGAGGCTATGTCGGAGATATACTCTCGCGGCATCGGCGTCAGCAACGTGCGAGAGCGGCTGGCTATGCTTTTCGGCCAGCAGCACAGCATGAACATTGGGAGCCGGCCCGGTGGGGGCACGCGCGTGGAGATCCGGATGCCGGAACTGCGCGACACCCTGTACGAGCGCCAGCCCGAGGCGCTTCCCCTGGCCGGGGCGGCCGCCGGAATTGCCGTGGAAGCCGCCGCCCGACGCCGCGCATAGAGTCTGGGTGCGGTGCGCCATGAATCAGACGCACATTAAGGCCACCGTGGTGGCCCGCCGCGAAGTGACCCCGGAGCTCTGGGTGGTGCGGATCCGCCCGGAGGAGAAGATCGCCTTCCAGGCCGGGCAGTACGTCACCATCGGCTTGCCCTCCAGCCCCAAGCTGATCGAGCGGCCTTATTCGGTGGCCTCCTCTCCTTTCGAGCCCGAGCTGGAGTTCTTCTTGGAGCTCGTACCGCATGGCGAGCTGACCCCGCAGCTCTACCAGGTTCCCGTGGGAGGAGAGGTCTTCATGCGGCGCTCGGCCAAAGGGCGATTCCTTCTGGACCGAGCAAGCGGCCATCCCCATCATTTCATGGTAGCCACAGTGACCGGCGTGGCTCCTTACATGAGCATGGTTCAGCAGTTGGCGGCGCCGGAGGCTAGCGGCGAAAAGATCCCCTACCGGATCGTTGTGCTGCAGGGAGCCAGCTTTGCCACGGAGTTCGGGTATTACGATGAGCTGATG
>JACQDG010000373.1 GCA_016201185.1 Acidobacteriota bacterium
CACTCCCGTGGAGTAGGGCAAGGGGGGAATGTGCTTTGCTGCCATGGTGTTGCGGAAGGCTAGCGTGATGGGTTCGGGTACAATGAAGGCTTGTGCGTGAAAGCGGCTATTTGATGGGCATCGACCTGGGCGGAACCAAGATCGCAGCCGGTGTCTTTAGCATGGACCGAAGAATGCTGGGCGAGATCGCTACGGTTCCCACCCAGGCGGATCAACCCGCCGAGGTGACGCTGGGGAACCTGAAGCGCGTGGCGGCGGAGGCCTGCCGGGCAGCGGGGGCGGAGGGGGCGCCGGCCGCTATAGGGATTGGTAGTACTGGACCGATCGAGCCGCAGACCGGGCAGGTGCTCGACGCCACCTCGCTGCCACACCTGAACTTTTTCGAACTGGGGGTCTGGGTGCGGCAGCAGTTGGGCGCGCCGGTGTTCATGGAGAACGACGCCAACTGTTTCGCGCTGGGTGAAGCGCTGCAGGGGGCGGGCGCCGGGCGTCCGGTGGTGGTGGCGGTGACATTGGGCACAGCCTGCGGCTGTGGGATCGTTATGGAGGGCAGGATCTATTCCGGGGTGACGGGAAATGCGGGGGAAGTGGCCTTCTGTCCGGTGGCCGGGGATAACTTCGACAACATGCTGTCGGGCGCCGGCGTCCAGCGATTCTACGAGAGGGTCCGCGGCCCGGGGAGCGGCCCGAGTTCGCTTTCGGCCAAGGAGATTGGCGACCTGGGAGAGCAGGGCGATGCGCAGGCTCTGGAGGCCTGGCGGGCCTTCGGCAAGGCGCTGGGGACGGCGCTGGGCACAATCGCGGCAGTGCTGGACCCGTCGATCTGCGTGGTCGGCGGCTCAGTTTCGGCCCGCTGGAACCTGTTTGAGGCGCCGATGGTGGCCCGGCTCAAGACAATCGTCGCTCCACCGGCTGCGGCGCGCCTGGAGGTGGCTCGGGCTAAGCTGGGCCCGAGGGCGGGGGTGATCGGCGCCGCTGAGTATGCCCATTACATGCTGAGGTCGCCGGCCGGTGATTAGGGCGATCCTGCTGGACCTGGGCAACGTGCTGGTCGGCTTTGATTTTGCCCGGGGCTACCGGGCGCTCGCGGAAGTCTGTCGGCACTCCCCCGAGGAAATCCCGCAGATCATTTCCGCATGCGGCCTGGTCCCGCCTTATGAGCGCGGGGAAATTTCCAGCGAAGATTTCTTTGTACGCCTGTCGCAAGCGTTGGGGCTTCACGCTTCTTTCCAGCAGTTCTGCGACCTGTGGACCTCGATTTTCCTTCCCGGCCCGCTGCTGCCGGAGGGAATGCTGATTGGTTTGCGACGCCGCTACCCTCTGGTGCTGGTTTCGAACACCAACGATATTCACTATCGGATGATCGAGGCGAGCTACTCGGCGGTGCGGCACTTCGATGCGCACATCCTTTCCTACCGCGTGGGCGCGGCGAAGCCTTCCGGAAAGATTTACCAGGAGGCCGTGCGGGCAGCCGGGTGCAGGCCTGAGGAGTGCTTCTTTACCGACGATGTCGAGGCGTACGTCGAGGCCGCGCGAAAGAAGGGCCTGGATGCGGTGCAATTCCAGGGCACGGCGGAACTGGAGAGAGAGCTGCGGCGGCGAGGGGTCGAGTGGGATTAGTTTACGTTCTTCGACTGCGACACATTGCCCCCGCTGCGGGCCCGGGTCACCGGCTACTCAGGAATTGAAGTGAGGTTGAGATGCTACCGTCAGAAGACGACAGGCAGATTGTTGTGGCTCCTTTGTTTTCAATGGCGGAAAATGGAATTATGTAGGTTCCTGAGCGGGAAACCAAGTACGTATCTGACTCGGGGAGGCCGCAGGATCGGTCCGTCCAGATCCTCGCCATAGTGCCGCTAGCCAGACGAATCCTCAGACCTACGGCATTTTCATCTTGTTGTAAAAGCAGCGCCTCGGGGCGAACCTGCACCAGCAATTGAGTGCCGGATTCAGCCCCATAGAGCACGGCGGCGACAAGAAATGGAAAGGCCACCCACTTCCGGCGGATGTTCAGGCTCATCGTGCCTTACGCTAGAGGGAGCAGGAAATCCTGTAAATGGTACGGAGGTTGAGGTACGCAACGACTTGAGTAATGGTACGTGAGAGCTTTGGCGCCGGAACAGGCCGGCTGTGTTAGCCGGCGCGGCGCCGAACTAGAGTCTCGTAGCCCTGCTCGTGGAGTTTTTCTCGAAGCCTAGCCGCTTCGTTGTCGTTGGAAAACGGCCCCACAACGACTCGCAGAAAGTCCGAGCTTTGGAGGGTGCTCGCCGTGTAGCCTTTGGCTTTAAGCTCTTTGACCCAAACGGCTGCCGCGTCTCGATGTTTAAAGGCGCCGACCTGGAGATAGAGCCGCAGTCTGCTTGCTTCTCCGGGTACGGATACGGGAGCAACCGGCGGGCGCGGCTGTGGAATCGCGGTGATTCCCGGCGGTGGAGGGGCTGGGACTACAACCGGCTCGCGGTCTGGTTGTTCTTCAAATATTTTGCGAACCGGCTTTTCTTGCTTGCGAGCGCCAAGCTGGAAACGGACGGAAACCATCTCCGCGCCGGGGCGCGCGGAAAGAGGAACGCGGGGAGGCCCCATCAGAACAGCATTTTCGGGCAAGGTTTGTTGATCGAGCGCCAACTCGTAATCGCCCTCCCGAAGATTCTGAAAGGAAAAATTGCCTTCCGAATCGGTCGTCGTGTAGCGAGCGGTCGGTAACAGCTTAATAAGAATGTTCTCCGCAGAGACTCCCGCCGGCGCGGTGATTTTTCCCTCAATCAAAGTGAGGCGCACAACATCCAGGTCCGCGCGAGATATGCGTTTTGGCTTCACCAACACCGTGGCTTCGATCGTCGTTCCAGGGTCGTAGTCGGCGGGCAGTTCTCGGTATGCGAGCGTTACCTTGTGCGGGCCCTCGGGCACCTCGAGAAACCGGAAACGTCCGGCCTGGTCGGTGGTCGCCGTTCTCGATTGGTCCAAGCTCACCGGAATGCCTTCGGCGGGTCGCGTCCCACCGAGCATTCTTTCATGGACGAACCCCTCTACCGCTCCCACCAGCGGGATCTGCTCGGCCGCGTGAGGCGATTGCGGAAGGCCTCCACTTGAAGGTTCCATGCCGCGGCGAGGCGAGCGGTCATTCCAAACGCCGTGGTGCTGAAAGTGTTGGTGGCAAAGACGGTGCGGTTGACCAGATCGCTTCCCTTCTCGATTTCAGCGTGGGCGCTAAAGCGTCCAAAGCTTGCTTGCGTGAAACCGCGAAAGAACAGAGTATTCTTCTGTTGCTCAGCGATCAGGCGTTGGGCGCGGACGGCGGCCCCCAGGACAAGCCGCTTTATCTGAAACACGTCCTCGACTTCTCCTGACTTCTGCCTTTCCAGGCGCAGGTTCGAGGCGAGCTTCAGATCGCGGACCGAAAAGCGCAGGCTGTGGCGCCGAACGGGGCGCGCGAGGCTCGTCGTGAGCAGTCGATTGTCGGAGTCTCGAGGCAGAGCCAGACCCGGCTCTCTGACTGAGAGGCGGATGGTGGAAAGCTGCGTCAGCGATCCCACCGGTTCGCCGAGTCCACGCTTGACGGCTTCGACGCCGGCAATGAACGTGGTGGAAACGGCTCCGATCCCAGGGATCAGTACGCCCA
>JACQDG010000382.1 GCA_016201185.1 Acidobacteriota bacterium
ATCGCCTCCGTCACCTCAATGGGGGAAGGCTCCCGAGCAAGCGCAATTCGCCAGGCAGCATCGACCCAGGCAGTGGGCTTATCCCCGCGTTCCTTCACGAGACGAGCGGCAAATTGTTGGGCCTCGGCATAAGTACTCTGATTATTGAGTGTCCAAAGTATCTGAGGCGCTACCGTGGTCTCCTCCCGCCTGGGGCAACTGGTGGATGATTCCGGCCGGTCGAACTTATCGAACATCGGAAAGGTGAAATTGCGGCGTGACAGGATGTAGACGGCCCGGCGATCGGCTTCCGACGGATCGGCAGGCGGCACCCACCAGGGCTTGATGCGTAGAGCGGCCATCTCGGATTTCGAGAGCGGCGGCATCACGGGACGTCCGCCCATTTTGAGATCCAGCGTTCCTGCCGAAGCGTGTATTGCATCCCAGACAGCCTCGGCCTCCAGCCGCCGCCGGTTCATTCTCCAGAAATAAAGGTTCTGGGGATCCTTGCGGGCATTGTCCGGGTCTGTAAATAGGCTGGACATCCGATATGTATTGGAAAGTAAGATCAGCCGGTGCATCGTTTTGATGCTCCAGCCGCGAGAGACAAACTCGCTCGCCAGCCAATCCAGCAGCTCGGGATGGGTGGGGAGCTGGCCCTGGCCTCCAAAATCATTTGCCGTGCTCACGATTCCGCGCCCGAAGTGACCCTGCCAGATCCGGTTCACCACGACTCGCGCGGTGAGGGGGTGGTCAGGCCGGGTGAGCCAGAGAGCCAATTGCTTCCGGTAACGAGGGCCAACCACCTCTCTTGGCATTTCCTGGGGCCCAGTCTCGTCTGAAAGAGCGCCAGGAAGCCCTGGCCCTACCTTGCCCTTGTTCTTACCCAGGTCGCCCCGCTCTAGGATGTAAGTGTCTGGAATGATTTCAGGCTCTACGTGGCCGAGGACGGTAGCTGTCGGGACGTCAAAGAAGCCGTCGAACCGGACCCGGTGCGAAGCATCGGCCGCGGGAACGTTCAGAACCGTGCTTGCCAGCCGCTGGAGCAATTCCTTATGCAGCCCGCGCTCCTTTTCCGTCAGGAACTCCTCGATCTTTATGTCGTTGTAAGCCTTAAGAAGCGGCGCTGCAATTTCTGCTTCTTGAGCCGTTCGCCTTTCCGCCGGAATCTCGTAAGCGCGAACCACTTCAGGAGGAAAATCCTTCTTTTTCGCCTCGATAACCCTGTCTTTGACAGTCTTTTCAAGCTTCTGATAAGCCGTGCGGGCTTCATCGAGCGCGATCATCCAGTGATAGCTCTCATCACGGTGCGTCATCGACAATCCCGTCACCACCGGAATCTGCACCGGCCAGCTCGCCGCGAAGACGGCCTGCAAGCGGTAGTAGTCCCGCTGGGGGATGGGATCGAACTTGTGGTCGTGGCAGCGGGCGCACCCGAACGTCAGCCCGAGGAAAGCCGACCCCGTCGTGTCCACGGCGTCCGTAAGCCAGTCGTTGCGCAGCTTCGCCCCATCCAGAAAGGATTCCTGGATTTGAGGCCCCAAGCTATAGAGAGCCGTGCCGACCCGGGCCTCCAGGTGCTCCAGTTTCGCTGGCGGCACGTCATAAAAGCCCTGAAGCTCCAGATCGTCCGGCCAAAGCTCGTCGCCCGCAATCTGCTCTTGCACGAAGCGGTCGTAGGGCTTGTCCTCGTTGAAGGATTTGATGACATAGTCCCGGTAGCGCCAGGCATTGGGGTAATAGACATCGCCCTCAAAACCGGCGCTGTCCGCATACCGTACGACGTCGAGCCAGAGGCGGCCCCATCGCTCCCCATATCGGGGCGAGGCCAGCAGCTCCTCGATTAAGTTTTCATACGCCTCCGCCGAGGAGTTCTTTAAGAACCGGTCCACCTGCTCAGGAGTTGGAGGGAGCCCTGTCAGGTCAAAGTAGAGCCTGCGCACTAACGCGTGCTTGTCAGCGCGGGGCGCGGGTTTCAGTCCTTTTTCTTCCAGTTTCGCCAAGATAAAGGCGTCGATCGGGTTGCCAATCCGATCCTGATTCCTCGGTCGGGGAACCGCGGGCCGATGCACCTTCTTGAAGGACCACCAGGAGGGTTCCGCCTTGGCAGTCGCCAGTTCGCGCTCGGGCCACAGCGCTCCCTCGTTGATCCATTTCTCCAGAATCTTGAGCTCCTCTGAAGGAAGGGGGTTCGCACTTCCCGGAGGCATCTTCAACTCGCTCTGGTGAGACGACGCCTGATAAAGAAGGCTCTCCCCGGCCTTTCCGGGCCTTATAGCCGGTCCTCGCTTGCCACCTTTCAGGAGCTTCTCGCGCTGGCGCATGTCCAGGCCCGACATTTCAGCAGCCCCATGGCACACCCCGCATTTCTTTTCAAGAATGTCCACCGCAGCCTGGCGTGTGGCTTGGGTCGTCTCGGCGCTAGTCAGCAAGATGGTAGCGGTAAACGAGAGTCCAGTCAGAGAGATAAGAAACGACCTGCCCATACCCTGCACCCCTCGCTTCAAGAGCAGCAGGTCTATTTTAGCCTAAGCGCAGCGGGCAGTGGTGTGTGTCGAGCCCAGCGTCCTGCCAGCCGGCTCCGGCCTCTCAGAGTGGTTTCAGCTTGATGTTCTTGAACCAGCAGTCCGCCCCGTGATCTTGCAGGCCAATATAGCCCATTCGAGGATGGTATTTATAAGCAATGCCAAATTTGTGTTTTGTCCCGTCGGGCCGGGTGTACGGCTGCGTGAATGAATCCAAATCAAGGTGGTTGACGTGCTCGCCGTTCAGTCTCACTTCGATCAGGTTCCGATCGCACCGGATCTCCATGTGGTTCCACTGGCCTACCGGCTTCATGGCGTTCGTGCTGGGCTTCGCAAGGTCGTAAATCGCTCCCGTATCGTAATAGCCGGCGTCCTGGCTGTCCAGGATCTGCACCTCGATGCCGTTGTATCCGATGTCTTTGCCCGGATACGCCCGCAGCGGGGAGGTGCGCACGAAAACACCGCTGTTGCAGCGGGGGCTGATCTTGAAATCGAGGGCCAGAATGAAATTCTCCCACTGCTGCTCGTGCACCATCATGTAGGCGCCCGCTTTGTGCGGGTTGATGCTTTCGTCTTCGACCGGCCTCTGGCTGGCCTGCCAGTCGCTCGTCATCCAATCATTCAGCGTTTTACCGTCAAATAGCAGAATCCAGCCGGCCTCTTTTTCCGCCGGCGTCAGGTCGTTGTCGGCCGCTTCAACGCCCAACCCCAGTGTCACCAAGGCGATGATGAGGTATGCTTTTTTCATTCCGCCAGCCTGCCTTCCTTTTAGCATGGCGGCGTCCCCCAGCACCACACCACCCCGCGCCCCTGGTCGTAACTCCGGGCCCCGCCCCGTAACTCTGGGAACCCTATGTTAGAATTAGATTTAGGCTAATTTGGGAACTTTTTGCGCGTGAAGCTCGTTCCTTGAGGAGTGGGGTTGCACGAGCAGCTTTCTGCCCGAGCCTGCCAAGGCGGGAAGGTTCGTACATGAAGAGGCGCAACGTTGTTTTGCTGTTGGTGCTCGGCACGCTGGCATTAGGCGGCATCATCTACGGCAGCATCCGCTACAGCCAGCAGGGGATCGTCACCGTCCAAACCGGGAAAGTTGTTCGCCAGGAGCTGGTTTCTCAGGTCACGGCTTCCGGCGAAATCAAGCCCCGCAACTACATCAACATTGGCGCCAACAGCATGGGCCCGGCCGCCATCACCGAGATCCAGGTGAAAGAAGGCGACCGCGTAAAGAGGGGCCAGTTGCTGGCCAAGCTGGAAACGGTGCAGCCGGCGGCCGATGTCACCGCGACTGAGGCCGCTTTGCGGACCGCGCAGGCCGACCTGGCTTCTTCCGATGCCGCCATCAAATCCGCGGCCGAGAACCTGGCGACCGTCAGAGCGTCATTATTGCGGGCCAAGGCGGACCGCGAGCGCGCCGATCTGGAATTCAAGCGCGGCCAGCAGTTGTATACCGAGCAATTGATCCCCAAGTCGGATTTTGACCAGCGCAAAGCGACGTACGACTCGGCAGCCGCCGGCGTGACCGAGGCCGAGGCCCGGATTATGCAGAACCAGGCGATGCTCGATCAGGCTAAGGCCAACCGGGAATCCGTGCAACGGCGCGTCGAACAGTTCAAGGCCAACGTGACCCGCGTTTCCGACATCCTGCGCAAGTACTATTCGATCGCCCCGCTCGACGGTGTGGTGACCAATCTGCCGGTCCGGGTGGGCGAAACCGTGGTCCCCGGCATCCAGAACTCGCCCGCCAGCCTCATCATGACCATCGCCGACATGTCTCTGATCACGGCGGAAGTGAAGGTGGATGAGACCGACATCGTCAACGTGAAGCTTGGCCAGGTGGGCGATATCACTATCGACGCCATTCCCAACAAGACCTTCAAAGGGCACGTCATCGAGATGGGTAACCCCATTCAAGCCCTGACCATCCGCACGGCCGCCGATCTCGAGCCGAAGAAGAAGTCAGGTGATGTGGCCCATGCCGCTGACAAACCCGCGACTCCGCCGTCTAAGGACAAGAAGAAAGAAAAGGAAGAGATCCAGGGCGTTTTCGTGGTGTCCAACAAAAAGGCCGCGTTCCGCAAGGTCAATACCGGCATCACCGGCGCCTCCGATATCGAAGTCCTGGACGGCCTGAAGGAAGGCGACGAGATCGTCACCGGCTCCTACAAGGTGTTGCGGACCATCCGGCCCGATACCTCGGTAAAGGTGGACAACAGGGCGCCCAAGAAGGAAAAAGAGGAAGAGGTGAAGTAGCCATGGCTATGGCGGAGGCGGCACTCAGCACCCAGGAAACTGGCGAGCAGCTGAAGCGGCAGGGCATCGTCATTCGCACCTACGACTTGTGGAAAACTTACGTCATGGGGGCCGAGCAGATCCACGCCGTCTCCGGGGTCGATGTCGAGATCAAGAGGGGCGAGTACGTCGCCATCATGGGGCCTTCCGGCTCCGGCAAATCCACCCTGATGAACCTGATCGGCTGCCTGGACACCGCTAGCTCCGGCCAATACTATATTAACGGCCAGCTTGTGAGCG
>JACQDG010000375.1 GCA_016201185.1 Acidobacteriota bacterium
CTCCGTTACAATCATTTTTTTCGTATTGCTGCAAAACAGACTAAATCTGTCTTGAAAATCTGTCAAGATAATATTAGATATTTACTCAAATTAGTCGTTTAAAAAGAACTTTATTAATAGGCTCGCCAAATGTGAATTAGGGAACCCTTTGCGGCCATGTCCCTACTTGACAGTTTGATTGCGGTTTAAGTTTGTGGAATTGGCGGTTCAGCCTTCCTGAAGTTACCTGGGAGAGCCTCAACGAGCCCGGCGCTTACGTGGAGTGCGGATCAGGCGACCTTTACCAGATTCCCCGGTTGCATCTGGGATCCGAGGTGATACAATGCCCTTAACGCGACAGAGGTGGCCGATGCCGGGTTATTACCACGACGAAGACCTTCCCCACTTTCCCGACATGGGCAAGAACGCTCCGGAGCTGTGGAAGAAGTTCAGCGAGTGGTACGGGGCGGTCTTTGCCGAGGGCGCCCTGAGCGAGCGGGAAAAGTGCCTGATCGCGCTGGCGGTGGCCCACGCCGTCCAGTGCCCCTATTGCATTGACTCTTACACCCAGGCCTGCCTGGAAAAGGGCTCGAACCTGGAGCAGATGACGGAGGCGGTGCACGTCGCTTCGGCCATTCGCGGCGGCGCCTCGTTGGTCCACGGCCTGCAAATGCGCAACGCCGCCAAGAAGGTAAGCATGTGAGCCTCGCGAGTCTCCAGCATCCGCTCGCCTCCGCCCACGAGCAACTGCGGGTGCTGAACAGTCCCTCCAAGCCACAGAAGCTGTTTGAGCGGGCTTTGGAGGATTCCGGCCTGTTTCCCCTAACCGCCACCGGCATCACCGTCTTCCAGATCAACGTCGGCAAGCTCTGCAACCAGACCTGCCGCCACTGCCACGTGGACGCCGGGCCGGATCGCAAGGAGATCATGACGCGGGAAACGGCCGAGCTTTCGATTGCGGCCCTGGCCCAGACCGATATTCCCGCGGTGGACATCACCGGCGGCGCGCCGGAGCTGAATCCCAACTTTCGCTGGCTCGTGACCGAGTCCAAAAGGCTCGGCCGGCAGGTGATGGACCGCTCGAACCTGAGCGTTCTGCTGCTACCTTCCCAGGCCGGCCTGGCCGAGTTTCTGGCCGAGAACCGGGTAGAGATCATCGCCAGCCTGCCGTATTACCTCGAGGAACAGACTGACGCCCAGCGCGGCGAGGGCGCATTCTCGAAGTCGATGGAGGCGCTGCGGAAGCTGAATGCCCTCGGCTACGGACAGCCCGATTCACCGCTGAGGCTGAACCTGATCTACAATCCCGTCGGCGCGTACCTGCCGCCCCCACAGCATTCTATCGAAGCGGATTTTAAGCGCGAACTAGACCGCCGCCACGGCATCGTCTTCCACTCGCTGTACACCATCACCAACATGCCGATCAGCCGGTTTCTGGAATTTCTGCTGCGCAGCGGGAACTACGACCGCTACATGGAGAAACTCGTCAACGCTTATAACCCGGTGGCGGCTGAGGGCGTGATGTGCCGCTACACTTTGTCGGTCGGCTGGGACGGCACGCTTTACGACTGCGACTTCAACCAGATGCTCGACCTTCCGCTCGACCACGGGGCGCCACGGCACATCCGCGATTTCCGGCCGGACCTGCTTCACCGCCGCCGCATCGTAACCGGCCAGCACTGCTACGGCTGCACGGCCGGCAGCGGTTCCAGTTGTGGCGGAACTACGGTATAAGAGTAGACGCCATCGAGGGTCCGCCATGGAATTGGAACGCCGCACCATTTTGAAGCTGATCGCCGCCGGGGTGGTTGCCGAGCGGCTGGAGGGCGCCCACCAACACCTGGTCACGATCGCCCAGGCGCCGGCCGCTTACAAGCTGCAGTTTTTCACACCGGCGCAGAACGAGCTGCTCGATCGGCTTTCGGACATGATCATCCCCACTGACGACCACTCTCCAGGCGCGCACGAAGCGAAGGTCAGCTACTTCATCGACCTGATGGTGGCTAACAGCACGAAGGACGTGCAGGAGCAGTGGAGCGCGGGCCTGCAAGCTGTGGGGGCTGAAGCGCAGCGGCGCTTCGGGAAGCCGTTCCTGAAGTGCAGCGAGCAGCAGCAGGACCAAATGCTGGCAACGATGGCCGCCAACGAGGGCCAGCCGGCCGCTGACCTCGAGCGCTTCTTCGCGCGACTGAAGTTGATGACTATCGAAGGCTATTACAGCTCAGCCATCGGCATCCATAAGGATCTCCAGTATAAGGGCAACACAGCCCTGGCCGAGTTCCCCGGCTGCACGCATCCTGAGCACCAAGCCTGAGCCAGGCGGGCCCGGCGCGGGGGCTTATCGTGCCGGGCGGCCGGGCTTGAGTGACGCTACGGCGGCAGCCGGTCCGGCGCCTCAGAGGGCAGGACGCGGAGTAAAACGGGCGGCGAGACCTGGCGCTGCGGGATCGGTGAATTCGTCTCAACAATTCCTAGAGCATAGATCGGCTGTTCGATGGGGCGGGCCGAGGGGTCGGCCTCGATCTCGATGGCGCGGGAGGTCTCGTCCTCGTTGATCAGAATGCCGTTCAGGCCGATGTCCTTCACGCTGACGCCGGGTGGCAGATTGGCGATCGCCAGCGGCACGCGGGCCTTGAAGCCGGGGGCGCGGCGGATGCGGAGCATGGCCGTGGCCTGCTGGCTGGGCTTCAAAGCCAGCACCACCGGCTCGGCGGTCACCGTGATGTCGGGGGGCGCGGCCACCGAGACCAGGCTGAGAGGGGTCAGGTCGGCCTCCGCGATGATGTTGCCCGCCACTGCTTCGCGGGGATCGGCCGTGGTTTTCAGGCTGCCCGAGACGCCGACCACGCGGAACGGGACGGCTTGGGTGACGGCTCCCGGGTCGGCCTCGAGCGCCAGGGTGGTGGAAAACTGGTCCGGTGGAATCCGGCCGCCCGTAGCTCGCAGACCGGGGGGCAGACCGAGGATGGAAACCTCAATCGCTCCGCCGAAGCCGTCGATCCGCTGGGCGTTGACCGTAATGGGGACGCGCCCGCCGCGGGGCACATTGGGATTAGCCGGAGTGAAGGTAAGCGCGAAGTTCGGGGCCGGCTCGCGCACGACAAGACGATAGTTGTAGTCCGGGCCGTACTGGCCACGCACATCGCGGATGCGAACGTAGTAATCGTCCTCCTCGGGGGGATTGAATTCGAGCCGGGAATCCTTGCCGTAGTCCGGGCCGCCGTCGTCGTTGACGTAAAAAATGGGGAACAACGGCAGGCCGCGCGGCTTGACCGGAGCGCCCGCTGGAAAGACATCCACCTTGTAGACCTTTTCATTCGGGCCGTACTGCAGGGGGGTGGTATTGAGCTGGCCCAGGCGCTGGCCGCTGATGCTTTCAAACACCAAGGTTGGATTCTGGGCTTCGGGAATGGCGGTTACTTTCAGCAGTTCGTTGCCAATCCAGACATAATCGCCGACCCGGAAACCGCCGCTCGAAAGGACCACGGTGGCAGTGCTGCGGGCGCCCATACCGCGCTCGAGTTCCGTGGAGTGAAGAGCGCGCGCGGTGGCGGCCTGGACCGGCCGCTTTTCCGCATCAAGCACCTCGACCACCGAATCGAGCGGCGAACCGGTGCGATGGGCCGTCACTTCGAGAATCAGCTTTTGCCCCTTGCGCGCCGAGAAGCGCAACAGGTCGCCCTCTTCAGACATCACCGCGCCCCGGACAGTCATAATAATAGGCAAAGGGCCGGTGGGCGCCGGCGTGCCGGGAGCCGTGAGCGGTCCGGAATCCACGGAGCCGTAGCCGGATTGAGCTCTTTCCTGGCCGGCCGGAACCCGGAACCCGGCCTCGGGTGATCCGCTCACGTAAGCGGTCAGGCGGTAGAAGAAGTTATTACCGCCGGCGTTGTTCAGATCACGGACTTCGATGAAATACTTGCCGTCGGCGGGAAGGCGGCGGGAAAGCACGGGGTCAGCGCCGCTGAAATCCGTCTTGCGGGCCACCACGCGACCGTCGGAGTCGAGCCGCAGCGCGGCTTCGAGCGAAGAATCGAGCGCGCGGGCCACGACCTCGAATACCACGGGCTGCCCGGCCTTTCCTTCAAAGCTGTAGATGTCCACGTCGTCGGGCGCGCTGATCTGTCCGTTGATGGTGGTAGGCAGAGTGATTTCCTGGGCCTGTGCCGGCGTGTTGTTGCCTTCTACCTCAAACGTCAGCGGCAGGTCGTTGATCTCGAAGCCGCCGATATTGGTAGTTCCGAGGGGCGTGAGCAGGCGGAACAGCCGGCGCCCCCGCGGAGCGGTCAGGTCCACGCGAACTTTGGCGATGACGCGGTTTTCAGTCGAGGGGTCCTCGATCGGCGTGGCATCGGAGCCTGCGGCAGACGAGGACTTAAGGCCCCGGGAAAGTTCGGCGACTGACTCGATCTTGCCTTCGACGCCCTGTCCCAAAAAGAGGAACTGGCCGGCGCCGGTGAGGTTGCGGCCTTCGATCACCAGGTCGAAATAGGAGCCCGGCATGACGCCGGGCGGCGAGACGGACTGGATGGTCGGCGGCATGGTCTGCCCCGCCGCGCCGATGCAAAGGAGGGCCGCTAGAACTAGTGATTGAACAGGAATTCTTTGCCGGCAAGAAGAGACCATAGGATGTCCTCCAAGGCTTCGCGTTTGCGGTTCAGGGCGGCGACGTCCGCCGGGCCCGGTGTGGACCCGGCCGAGGATTCCGCCGCATCGAGCGTGGTCAGC
>JACQDG010000387.1 GCA_016201185.1 Acidobacteriota bacterium
CTCCCGCCTCCCCCTAGCTGGCGCCGAGCAGCTCAACTTTCTCGGGGTGGAAGGCCAGCCCCCCGTCCCGCGCGGGCAGGAACCGGTGGCGGACGAGCGCACCGTCACGCCGGGTTATTTCCAGGCGCTGGGGGTGCCGCTGGTGAGGGGCCGCCTCTTCACCGAACGCGATGTGCCGGGCCAGCCGCGCGTGGTGATCGTCAACGAGACTCTGGCTCGCCGGTTTTTTCCGCGCGAAGACCCCATCGGCAAGCGCATCAAGTTCGGCCGGGTGTAGAGCGCTTCGCCCTGGCGCGCTATTGTCGGGGTGGTCAGGAACGTCAAAAGCAGCTCGCTCGAAGCCGCGCCTCGGCCGCAGGTCTACCGGCCGTTCCTGCAAAATACGCAAAACGAGATGACGATTCTTATCCGGGCCGAGGGAGACCCGTTAAAGCTGGTGGCGGCGGCGCGGGCCGAGATCGGAGCGGTGGACCCGAACCAGCCGATCGACAACGTCCGCACCATGGAGCAGGTCGTATCCCAATCCGTGGCTCGCCGCCGTTTCCAGATGCTGCTGCTGGGCCTGTTTGCTACCGTAGCGCTGGTTCTGACCATGGTGGGGCTTTACGGCGTCATTTCCTACTCGGTCAGCCAGCGGACGCACGAAATCGGCATCCGCATGGCGCTGGGGGCGCAGCAGGGCGATGTGCTGCGCATGGTCGTCGGGCAGGGCCTGCGGCTGGCGATGTTCGGCCTGGGAGCCGGCCTGGCGGCAGCCCTGCTGCTGACCCGGGTGCTTTCGAGCATGCTCTACGGCGTGAGCCCCACCGATCCGGCCACCTTTGCGGGCGTCTCCTTCTTGCTGGCTGTCGTCGCGCTCGCGGCCAGCTACTTCCCGGCCCGGCGGGCGACGAAGGTCGATCCGATGGTAGCCCTGAGGCATGAATGACACATGGGACCCTTTGGTTTATAGGTATTTATGATGATTAAACTTCGAAACCTCGAGAAAGCTTACGCCACCGGCTACGGAAAAACCTATGTCCTGCGCCGCATTGATCTGGACATTGAGGAGGGCGAATTCGTCACCATCATGGGACCCTCCGGGGCCGGCAAGTCCACCCTGCTCAGCATCCTGGGCATGCTGGACGGCGCCTGGACCGGCGAGTTTTACTTCCTGGAACAGGTGGTTCACAAGATGAACAACAAGCAGCGGGTGGAGCTCAACAAGCGGTACATCGGCTTCGTCTTCCAGAGCTACCACCTGCTGGACAACCTGACCGTCTACGAGAACCTGGACATACCGCTGTCCTACCGTGACATCAAATCGTCGGAGCGATCGGGCATCGTTTGCGACATCCTGGACCGGTTTCAGATGGTCGGCAAGAAGGACCTGTATCCGAGCCAGCTTTCCGGCGGCCAGCAGCAACTGGTGGCCGTGGCCCGGGCGGTGATTGCCAACCCCAAGCTCCTCTTGGCCGACGAGCCCACGGGCAACCTGCATTCGGCCCAGGGCAAGGAAATCATGGAGTGGTTCAAGAAGCTGAATGACGCCGGCACGACGATCGTGCAGGTAACCCATTCAGAAGTCAACGCCGCCTACGGTAACCGGATCGTCCGGCTGGCTGACGGCTGGCTGGTGAAAGAGTGAAATAAGGAGAAAACGAGATGCGCGTCATTTCCATTTTAGTCCTGGCCGGTTTTTCGATCGGGTGGGCGCCGCAACTCGCGGGGCAGAGCCCTTTCCCGTGGCGAGGACGGGTGGCTCCCGGTCTTGCGGTCGAGATCAAGGGCATTAACAGCAACGTGAGCGCCGAAGCAGCTTCCGGCAACGAGGTCGAGGTCACCGCCGAGAAGCGCGGCCGGCGCTTGAGAGGGACGATCGGCAGCGGAGGGCGGGAACTGGTTTTGAAAACCGTGAAGGGCAGCATCCGGCTGCGCCGGGCGGCATAATCGCGTGAAAACTGTAGCTTCCTCAGCCGCTCGAATCCTGATCGCCGACGACCAGCCGGACGGGCTCGAAGCCCTGCGCCTGCTGCTGAAGGCCGAGGGTTACCAGCCTGAGGCGGTGAAATCGCCGGCCGAAATTGTGCAGGCCCTGGAAAAACGGGATTTCGACGTCATCCTGATGGACCTGAACTACGCCCGGGACACGACCTCCGGCAAGGAAGGCCTGGATCTGCTGGCCCGGGTTCAGGCCCTGGACAGCACCCTGCCGGTCGTGGTGATGACGGCGTGGGGCAGTGTGGAAGTGGCCGTGGAAGCCATGCGCCGTGGCGCCCGGGACTTCGTGCAAAAGCCGTGGGACAACGCCCGGCTGCTCACCATCCTGCGCACCCAGATCGAATTGGGAAAAGCCTTGCGGCGGGAGCAACGCCTGGAGGCGGAAAACCTGCTGCTGCGCGGGGAGGGGCGCCAGAAATTGATCGCCGAGGCTCCCTCCATGCAGCCGGTGCTCGAGATGATTGCCCGCATCGGCCCCTCCGACGCCAACGTGCTTATTACCGGCGAAAACGGCTCGGGCAAGGGTGCTGTGGCGCAGGCGCTGCACGCCGTCTCGGCCCGGGCGCCGAAGCCGCTGGTGACTGTGAATGCCGGCGGCCTCTCCGAAGGCGTCTTCGAGAGCGAACTATTCGGCCACGTGAAAGGCGCTTTCACTGATGCCAAGACGGAGCGGGTGGGCCGGTTTGAGCTGGCCGATGGCGGCACACTGTTCCTGGATGAGATCGCTAACGTCCCGCTGAACCTGCAGGCGAAGCTCCTGCGGGTGCTTGAAACAGGCGAATTCGAGCGGGTCGGGTCGTCGAGAACGCGGCGCGTCGATGTGCGCATCGTTTCCGCTACGAATGCCGACATCGCCGGGGAGATGGCCTCCCGCCGCTTCCGCCAGGACCTGCTGTTCCGCCTGAACACCATCGAGATTCGCCTCCCCCCTCTGCGCGACCGCCGCGAGGACATTCCGCTTTTGGCTACGCATTTCCTCCGCCAGCACGTCCAGCGATACCGCAAGAACCTGACCGGCTTTGAGGACGCCGCCCGTCAGGCGCTGCTTGAGCACCCCTGGCCGGGCAACGTCCGGGAGCTGGACCATGTGGTAGAAAGGGCGGTGTTGATGGCTCAGGGAAATTTCGTCAAAGCCGGCGACCTAGGCTTGCGGGCGGGCCGGGAGAGCGCCCCGCGTATCGAGGACATGAGCCTGGAAGACGTGGAATCCTTCCTCATTAAGAAAGCCCTGGCCCGCTTCGGAGGAAACGTCAGCCACGCCGCCAAGACTCTGGGGCTGAGCCGCAGCGCCCTCTACCGTCGCCTGCAGCGTTATGGATTATGAGCGTCGGGCCATCTGCGCGCGGGCCGAGGTTGAGCCACGACCAGCGAATCCTGATGATGGCTCTTCTGGCCGGCCTGCCTGCGGCGGTGGTGGGGCTCATCCTGCTGTGGCGTGGGGATTTTACTCCTAAGACCCAGTGGACCCTGACGATTCTGGTACTGGGCCTGTGGCTCGGCTTCACTTTCGCTTTGCGGGAACGCGTCGTTTTCCCGCTGCAAACCCTTTCCAATCTGCTGGCCGCCCTGCGGGAGGGCGACTATTCGATCCGCGGCCGCGGCGCCCAGGGCGACGACGCTCTCAGCCAGGTGATCGTGGAGGTCAACGCGCTGGGAACCACTTTGCGCGAACAGCGGCTCGGGGCGCTGGAAGCCACCACCCTGCTGCGCAAGGTGATGGCGGAAATCGAGGTCGCCGTCTTCGCCTTCGACGGCGACCAGCGTCTGCGCCTTGTGAATCGGGCCGGGGAGCGCCTGCTGGCCCGGCCGGCGGAGCGGATTCTGGGGCGCACTGCCGGGGAACTTCATTTGGACGAATGTCTCCAGGAAGAGCCCGCCGGCACTCTCCAGATGACCTTCCCCGGCGGGCACGGCCGCTTGGGAATGCGGCGCAGTGCATTCCGGGAGGGCGGACGGCCGCACCAGTTGCTCGTGCTGACCGACCTGAGCCGAGCCCTGCGCGAGGAAGAGCGGCAAGCCTGGCAGCGGCTGGTGCGCGTGCTGGGCCACGAGCTGAACAACTCACTTACCCCCATCAAGTCCATTGCCGGGAGCCTGGAGTATCTGATCGCGCAGGAGCCGCGGCCGGCGGATTGGCAGGAAGACATGCGCCGCGGGTTGGCGGTCATTACCGCGCGGGCCGAGGCCCTGAGCCGTTTCATGGAGGCCTACGCCCGCCTGGCCCGTCTGCCCCAGCCCCGGCTTCAGCCGGTTGATGTTGGCGCCTGGGTGCGGCGAGTGGCGGGCCTCGAGACGCGCGTCGGCATCATCCTCATCCTCGGCCCGGAGCTCATAATCCACGGTGACGGCGACCAGCTCGAGCAGCTCCTGATCAACCTGTTGCGCAACGCCGTGGATGCCGCCCTGGAGACCGGCGGCGGGGTGAAGCTAGGTTGGAGCAGGAACGGCGGCTACCTCGAGGTTTGGGTCCAGGATGAAGGCCCGGGACTTTCCAACACGGCGAATTTGTTCGTGCCATTCTTCACCACCAAGCCGGGGGGATCGGGCATCGGGCTGGTGCTGAGCCGCCAGATCGCAGAGGCCCATGGCGGCAGCCTGACGCTCGAAAACCGAGCCACTGGCCCCGGCTGCGAGGCACGGCTCCGGCTGCCGCTGTGAGTTTAGTCCGCGCGAATCCGTCCCCACGGCCTGACTGGGACGGATGATACCCTATAATGATCGCCTTGCCGAGGAGGCTCTGCTTGTCCTTTGAATATGAGCTGCTGTCGCAGCGCTACCAGAAGATCCGCCAGCTCGAGGAACTGGGCTTTACCCCCTATCCGCACAAGTTCGCCTTCACTCACACGCTGGGCGAGATCATCAGCCGCTACACCGGCGCTACAGCCGAGGAGCTGGCCGCCGCACGGGTGGGCGTGCGGGTCTGCGGGCGGGTCCTGACCGTGCGCCGGCAGGGCCGGGCGGGCTTCGCCCACCTGCTCGAAGGCGGCGAAAAGCTGCAAATCTACGTGCGGCAGGACGCGGTGGGCTACAAGGATTTCACCCTTTATAAAATGCTCGACGCCGGCGATATCATCGGCGCGGAAGGGTACTTGTTCCGCACCAAGACCAACGAGCTGACGGTCCACGTCGAGCGGCTGGAGTTTCTTTCCAAAGCCCTGCTGGCCATGCCGGAAAAGTGGCACGGGCTGCAGGACGTCGAGATCCGCTACCGCCAGCGCTACCTGGATTTGATCGCCAATCCCGAAGTCCGGCAGGTGTTTGTCACGCGCAGCAAGATCATCGCGGCGCTGCGTCGGACGCTCGAAGCTCACGGCTTCATCGAGGTGGAGACGCCCATGATGCAGCCGCTCTACGGAGGCGCCATCGCCAAGCCGTTTCGCACTCATCACAACGCCCTCGACATCGACCTTTACCTCCGCATCGCTCCCGAACTGTACCTGAAACGGCTCACCGTAGGGGGGCTGGACCGTGTCTACGAAATCAACCGTAATTTTCGCAACGAGGGTACTTCGTTCAAGTACAATCCTGAGTTCACCATGCTTGAGTTCTACCAGGCCTACGCCGACTACCGCGACCTGATGGATTTCAGCGAAGAGCTGCTGCGGGAAACGGCCGCCGCCGCCCGCGACGGGGAAACTACGGTCCAGTACGGCGAGCACAGCATCGACTTCAAGCGCCTCGCCCGCTACTCGATGAAGGAGGCGGTGGTCGAATTCTGGCCCTATGCTTCGACCCGGCCCAAGCTCGACGACCTGGGCGATCCGGCCCGGGTGGCGGGGCTGATGGAAGCTTACAACCGCAGCGCCGAGGAGAAAATCGTCTTGCCGGCAGGCGCCTCCCTGGGCGAGTCCGTCGGCCTGCTGTTCGAACACGCCTGCGAGAGCCGCCTCATCCAGCCGACCGCCATTTACGATCACCCGGTGGAGGTTTCCCCGCTCTCGAAGAACAAGCCTGACGACCCGGCCTGGGTGGAGCGGTTTGAGATCTTTGCGGCCGGCATGGAACTTGCCAACGCCTACTCGGAGCTGAACGACCCCCAGGAACAGCGCCGCCGGTTCGAGATGGCAAGCAGGCGGTGATCTCCGTCATCACCGTCATCTCGACCGTGGGCGTGGCCGCGGGCGTAATGGCGCTGATCGTCGCCCTGGCCATCAACAACGGCTTCCGGCAGCAGTTGCAGAGCCACCTGCTGGGCGCCACTTCCCACGTCAACCTGCTGGAGGTGGAGCGCGGCCACGGCATCGACAACTGGCGCGCGTTCCTCGAGAAGTTCCGCCGCGTGCCTCGCGTGGTGGCCATGGCCCCGGCCCTTTACGGGCAAATGATGATCTCCGGGCCAATTCAGGCCAAGGGCGCCGTGCTGAAGGGCATCGACCCGGCGGCGGAGCTGAAGGTCGCGGACCTGCTGCGCAGCATCAAGAAGGGCGCTCTTGACGATTTGAAAGACGACGAAGGGCGTCCGGGCATCATCATCGGGCAGCGTTTGGCCGATGAACTAGGGCTGCGATTAGGGGCGGTTGTGACCGTGGTCAGCCCGCAGGGCGAGCTGACGCCGTTCGGCCCCACACCCAGCTACCGGCGCTTCCGCGTGGTGGCCATTTTTGATTCCGGCTTCTTTGATTTCGACGCCCTGTGGACCTTCACCACGCTCAAGGCCGCGCAGCAGACCCTTTCCCTCCCCGACGTGATCAACACCGTCGAGTTCAAACTGGACGATCTTTACCAGGCCGAGGCAATGGCCAAGGAAATCGAGAAAATCGCCGGGAAGCGCTTTGCCACCACCACCTGGATGGAGCAGAACCGGGCCCTGCTGCATGCCCTGAAAATGGAGCGCCTGGTGACGATCGTGACCATCGGCCTGATCGAGCTGGTGGCCGCACTCAACATCTTGATCTCCCTGGTGATGATGGTGATGGAGAAGCACCGCGACATTGCGATCCTGATGTCGATGGGTATGCGGAGCGAACAAATCCGCAAGATTTTCGTGCTGCAGGGGACCATCATCGGCGTGGCCGGCACGGCCATCGGCCTGATGCTGGGCTACGGGCTGAGCTGGCTGGGCGACCGCTATCGCTGGATCCGTCTTGATTCCGACATCTACGGCCTCAGCTTCGTGCCGTTTCAGGCCCGCGCCTGGGACGGCGCGTGGGTGGCCGCCGCCGCCGTGCTGGTGAGCTTCCTGGCGACGATCTATCCTGCCCGTAGCGCCACGCGGATTACTCCCACCGAAGTGTTGCGCTATGAATGACTAGTATTATGAAAGACCCGTTCGAGCCAGTTCTGCACCATCGGCCGGGCCGCCGAAGGAATGCGGTGGCCGCCCTCCAGCATGTGGAATTCGACGTCGGCGATGTGCTTGCGCAGCCGGCCGGGATAAGTTTCGGCGACGACCGGCGGGTAATACTGATCCTCGCGCGTGGTGATGTGCAGGGCGGCAGCGCAGGTGTCCTGATAAGGCGCAGTGTCCCAGTCGCCGGGGAGGCCTCCGCAAATGGCGATCACCCCGCGCGCGGCCTCCGGATGTGTGCAAACGAAACGATAGTTCAGGGAGACGGACTGGGAAAAACCTACCAGCAGGACGCGGGAACCGGGCACGCCGACCTCTTCGACGACACGCAGGATCATCTGATGGTGCAAGCGGCGGGAATGCTCCGGCTCGAAGCGCGTGGCCCAGTGAAAAGCCACCTCCGACCGCGCGTGATTGTCCGGCTTGGTCCAAAGCTGGTAAGGACCCTGGAGGGAGGCGATGAAGTGATCTTCGCCCACCAGCGGCGCCGTCAGCTTCAGCATTTGCTCGGGGGTCATGGCGTGGCCGTGGAGGGTGACCACGAGCAGCGGATCCTTCCTCGGCCGCTTCGGGGTCCACAATAGATAGTTGCAGCGCAGCTGGAGGCTGAAGCTGTGGATTTGGGCGCGGTCCGGGGTCATTTTCCCAGTAGAAGCACCGGTACTAGTTCTACTGCACCTTCTGAAACAGTGGGATCGTCTCCCGGATCAGTTTCTCCGCCGCGCCGGTCCCATAAGGCGTCCGCTGGACTTCGTAGCCGCCCAGTGCATACTCGGGCTCGACCGGCATATAGTCGCCGCCTTCGCCGTTCGAATAGCCGCAGAACATCGTCACGGCAAAGGGCGAGGCCTTCTTAACAGCGGCGCCGATTTCGGCGAAGGGCTCGCCGGGCATCGCCACGATGGCCACTTCCCCGATGCGGAGGATCTGCACCCGAACCTTCACCGGCGTCGGATCCGGCGGCCGCTTCCAATCCGCCAGCAGATCGGCGAAACGCCGCAGCCGGGCTTCCGCCTGATGCTTCTTCCAGGGGTCGCTCGAAGCCTCGGCCGCCTCGAGTTTCTTCTTCGCGTCCGCCACCAGGGTTTCCATATCGTCGATCTCTCTGGGGGTGTAGCGGCGAGGCGGAAGCTCGAGGACCTTCGTTGCAAACTTGATGGTGGCGTCGCGCGGCCCCAGCACCCGCCAGTGCTGCTTGGCCTGGTAGGCGGTGGATTCCACAAAGCCCTCGAAGCGCGGCTCCCGCCGCACGGTCTGGATGCCGTAAGCCACGGCAGCAACCTCGTGGCCGAGCATGGTCCCCAGCCGGTGGGCTACGGCCAGATCGCCCGTGAAACCCTCGATAGGCCCTTGGTTGCCCGCCGCTCCCTGGAAAAACAGGCACTTCGCTCCTGGCATCGCCTGCTCCACCACCCGTCGCATCGCGCCGATCCAGTCCGGCGAGAGAAGCTGGTTCTCGTATGCCAGCACCGTCCCATGGCATTGGTAGTTGGCAAGGATAGCCAGGGGCTTGCCCTGCGCATCGTCGATGCGGATCACGACCAGCTCGCGGTCCGTAAAGCCTTCCGGGTTCCGCCCCACGGCGGCCGGCATGCCGCCCTGGGCGCGAACACGGCGGTTGATGTTGATCCTTCCAACGCCCCGGTCCCCGTAAAGGTGGGCTGGCTGCAGCCGGCTGTTGGCCTCGACGATCGCCCCGACGACTTTGTCGGCCAGCGCTAATCGGTAACGCTCCAGCATCTGCCTGTGCGGCGCCAGGTCGATGCCCGCCGGCCCTTTGGCGGCTGAAATATAAGGTCCGGAGTGAGTGTGCGTGGCAGCCAGGCGGATGCGCAGCTCCGGAATGCCGGTCAGCGCCGAGGCGCGCCGGACGATGTCTTCCATGCCGTCAACCATCCCGGCGTCTATGTCCACCATGGCGAATTTCTGCCTGCCGTCGGAGAGCACCAGCGCCGTGGCATACATGCCGATTGGATCCACGCCGGCCGCCACTACGTGCGTCTGCGATCCCCAGTTCATTTGGGCGATGCCGACCGGTGGCGTGATGTCGGCGCGAGCCACGCCAGCCAGCAGGCCCGAAGGAGCGGAATCCTTGACGCCCTGTTCGACTACGTCGGCCCGGACCGCGGTCAATGCAAGAACGCTGGCGGCTAGTAAAAACGCTGTCTTTTTCATAGAGAGCACTCTTGGACTCCAGCATTGTAGCGCAGGGCTGCTACAATTCCCTCCATGCTCAGAGTGCTCTTTGGCGCAATCGTCTTTGCCGCCATGGTGTGGGCGGCCGACCGGCCTTCGGGGCGGGCCGGGGCGGGGCGGTCGGTGGTGTGGGCGCGCAACGGAATGGTCGCCACCAGCCAGCCGCTGGCCGTCGCGGCGGGCGTACGGATCCTTCAGCAGGGCGGCAACGCGGTCGATGCCGCCATCGCCGCTGCTGCCGTGCTGGCGGTGGTCGAGCCCATGTCCACCGGCGTCGGAGGCGATATGTTCGCCCTCCTCTACCTGGCCCGGACAGGCGAGCTGAAGGGTCTTAACGGCAGCGGCTTTTCTCCCCAGGCTGCTACGCCCGAGTTTTTCCTGAAGAAAAATCTCTCCGCCATTCCGCACTACGGCCCGTTTTCGGTGAGCATGCCGGGAGCGGTGGACGGCTGGAGCACGCTGCTCGAAAAATACGGCTCGATGAAGTTCGAGCAAGTGCTGGCGCCGGCCGTCGAGTACGCCGAAAAGGGATTTCCGGTGACCGAGGTGATCGCCGCCAACTGGGCCGCCGATGGCAGGGCCGCCGCCCAGCGTGATCCGGAATTTGCCCGCGCCTTTTTCTTCCCGGACGCCCACGGCGGCCACCCGCCGGCTCACGGCGAGCTGTTCGTCAACAGGCCTTTGGCCGCCACGCTGCGCCGGATCGCCGCCGGCGGCCGCGACGCTTTTTACAAGGGCGAGATAGCCCAGAAGATTGTCGCGCGGCTGAACCGCCTCGGCTGGCCCGTGACTCTTGAGGATCTGGCTTACCAGCATTCAGACTGGGTCGAGCCCATCAGCACGACTTATAAGGACAACCGGGTCTATGAGCTGCCTCCCAACAGCCAGGGAATGGCGGCGCTCGAAATGCTGAACAT
>JACQDG010000388.1 GCA_016201185.1 Acidobacteriota bacterium
CAATCGCGAACGTCAGGCCGGCACACACATGTTTCGCAATTTTCCACAGCATCGGCGTTGGCTGGTGTTGCTATCGGCAAACTCAGTAAAACTCTGTAGGTGAGTCGCAGCGCTGTGCCTCAAGGCGTCCAGCTTAGAGGTGTATATGATCCGCTGGGCCGGACTCGGGCATTCCTCAAGTAATGGTGAATGTCGCCGTTACTAGAACCTGCTTTTTTCTGATTAACGTACCACTGTGATCGAGCCGCGGGCAGGAAGCCAGTGGCCGCCGGCGGGGCGTATGTGGGTGATCCACACCGTGGCCGCCGGATGTGTCACCGGAACGGTCAGCACGGCGCGGCCCTGGACGTCGAGACGGCAGAAGCGGACGGCCGTACGGCTGAAGCTCTGGTCCAGGCTGTAGACCAGGTCGATCCAGGTGTCGGGAAACTCGCGGACCTGGATTGTGTATTGCTGCTGGGGAGCAACCCGGTCTGGGGTGAACTGGACGACGATTCGCTCCGGTCCTTCCACGCTGGCCGCGCTTGGGCCACGGCGGTAAACCTCGTAGATCTCCTCGCCGGAGCGTTCCGCGAACCTCGCCACGCGCTGCATCTCGACCCCGCTTTCTGCAAGCGAAAAAAAAGCGCGGCGCGGGCCCGGGAAGAACGTCCGCCAGGGGCTGTGCAGCAGAAAAGCATTATTCCGGTCGCGCATCAGGGCCTCAAGGCGCTTCACCTGCTCCGGGTAGCCGGGATCGGAAGGATTGTTCAAGGAGAATAATAAATCCTCGACGTGGAGTTTCCAGCGGGCTCCGAGAAAGGCGACGGGATTGGAAAATCCCCAGTCCAGGGCATAGAGCCTGCGCTCGGGGTTCTGAGCGAGATAAGGGACCAGGCGATATACGGCGTCGGTGAAGCCGCCGGTCCCGCCAGTTCGGGTGTAGATGGCGAGCTGGCGCGCGTTGACAGAAAAATTGACGGCGACGGCGGCCAAAGTGATCACAACGGCGACGAAGCCGAGCCGCAAGCGCGGCCATTGCTCGGTGGGCATCCAGAGCGAGACTGCCAGGAAGAGCAGCGGGAACGGCTGGAGCATGATCACGTGGTGGGCGCTCGCGCCTCCGTCAAAAGTCACGAACATGCAGGCATAGATAAAAAGCGAAGTGAGCAAGGGAAACAGAAGGCGGCGCACTGCTCCGGCGCGGTGCGCGACCCAGAGGTTGAGCGGCATAAGCAAGAGCGCCAGGGCGAGTAGCGGCAGGGTGATGGTATAGTGGCGCTGCCCGAGGCGGTACATCCAGCCGGCCAGGCGCGGAAGCGCAATTCCGGAGGCGGACGGGGAAGGCTCCAGCAGGTCCTCGCCGGTGAGGGAAGCCATGAAGTCGCCGCGGAAAGTGCTCTGGGCCTGTAGAAGCTTGAACCAGGTCACCTCGAACTGCCCGCGCTCGCGCCAGGTCTGGCCGGAATACTTCCAGTTAAAGAAAAGCAGCGGCGCGGCGCCCAGGAGTAAGGCAGCCACGGCCAGCGGCAGGGCGCTGCGGCTCGAGCGAAGCCGCTCGAGCGTTTCGCGAGGAAAAAGCAAAACAATGGTCGCAGCCAACCCAGACAGAATCCAGATGAAGTTGGCCTTATCCCACAGTCCCAGGCCGAAAAAAAACATCCCCCCAACCAGAGCGCGGCAAGAGCCCGCGTCGAGCCAGCGCGTCAGCAGAACCAACCCTCCCATCTTGAACAAGTGCATCAGGGCCGTCGGCCCGAAATCGAGACGGATAGTGTAGACGAAGCTCGGGTCGGTCGAAACCAGGGCCGCAGTGAGCAAAGCGATAGGGGAGCCGTACCAGCGCCGGACGAAGCGGAAGATCAGCCAGAGGGCGACCGCCCCGACAGCGATGCCGAAAGCCCGGTAGCCCGGCACCGTCATAGGTATCACCAGAAACCATAACCAGAGCAGCCAGCCCTTCAGCGCTCCGACGTAAGACATGATCATCAGTGGGAGCCGGTGGCCGTCCCACTCGACGGCCGCCGGAGCGCCGGGCCGCACCGGAGTGGAGAGCACGGGCAGGTGCAGAAGTTCGTCCTGCTGGGGGCCGGGCAGATGGATCCAGGCCGCGGCGAACAGCAGGAAAGCCAGCAGGCTGGCGGAGAAGAGCGGGGCCTCGGCGCGCAGCCGGATAGTCATAAGAAGACGATTATAGGCCTGGTACTCCCGAGGCCTCTAATTGCCCCGTGTTATGCGGAGCACGAGATAAGGGTTGAGCGGCGAGCGGGCCAGCAGGGAGAAAGGGAAATAGCGAAGCAAGTTGAACCAAATTTCGACCGGGGCCGCAAGGAGCCTACCGTACCATCGACGGGCAGTCCGGCGAAAGGTGAAGCGGCCGGCCGGGCTAAGAGCTTCCACGCGGCAGGTGGGATCGACTACGCGCGCGAGCCCGGCCACTTCCTTGAAGGTGGGAAGGAATTTCTCCGTGGGCCAGTGGAATCGGGGGAGGGCGCGATGTTCATCGTGCCAGAAGTCGATGGGGAAAGCCCCGTTTGGATGGTCAATAAAGAGCACACCAGGGCGTCGCAGCACGCGCAGGCACTCCTTCAGGAACCGCCGCCGATGCTCGGCCTGATCCGGGAGGGGATCCACCCTGTAGACGGGTTCCCACTGCTCCCGCACCCCGATGTGTTCCAGCAAGCCGGAGTTTAGGACGATGTCGAAGCGCGCATCGGCAAACGGCAGCCGGGTGGCGTCGGCGGCGCACAGGCCGGTTCTCGGCAGCCGGGGGCGTTGCCGCCATTGGTCGTAGCGAACCGGCCAGTTGTCGATGCCATAGGCCGAAAACCCGGCCTCCGCGAGGCACTCGACCGAGAGCCCGTTGCCGCAGCCGGAGTCGAGCACCCGCACCTGGGCCGGTTCGAGCCGGTGAGCCCGGCAAAAATCCAGGAACAGCGGCAGGTAGTAGTAGTGTATGCAGTGGCGGACGCCAACTTCCTCGTCCCGAAGCGTGAGCTCCTGGCAAGCGCGCAAATCATCGCGGCTGTGACTCATTGTTGATGGATTGTAGCAAGGCGCGGATTTCGTGTAGTAAACTCGCAGCATGATTCGAACTGTGCTCCTTTCGATCTTCCTTGCCCTCATCCTGGCCGCCGGTAGCCTCGCCCAGCACACCCACGGCGGGGATTATCAGCGGCACCATGTTCCGACGTCGGCCGAGGAATGGATCAAGACCCTGGAGGAGCCGAAGCGGGACGAGTGGCAGAAGCCGCACGAGGTGGTCCAGTCCCTGGCCCTGATACCGGGCTCGACAGTCGCCGACATCGGCGCCGGCTCGGGCTACTTCGCGCTTCGGTTCGCCCACATGCTCGGCCCGCAGGGCAAGGTGCTGGCCGTGGACATCGACCAGAAGCTCGTGGACCACGTTCGCGAGCGGGCGGCGGAACTCAAGCTGGCCAACGTGGAAGCGATCCTGGCCGCGACGGACGATCCGCATTTGGCGGCTGGGACGGCGGACGTGATCTTCTTCTGCGACGTGATCCACCACATCGAAGGGCGACCGGCCTACTACAAATTACTAAAACGAGCGCTGCGGCCCGGGGGCCGGCTGGTGATCATTGATTTTCACAAGTGCGCCCTGCCGGTGGGCCCGCCCCCGGAGATGAAGATCGCCCGCGAGGAGATGATCCGCGAGCTCGAGGCGGCTGGTTTCCGGGTCGCGCGGGAGCACGGCTTTCTGCCATATCAATACTTCCTGGAGTTCGAGCAGGGGGCAGGCAGTTAGTTCCGTCCCATTTCTTGCTGCAACCGGGAGTTGATATGAAATCTACGTTAGCCTTGCTCTTCTTGGCGGTGCGGCTCGCTGGCTTGCTGGCGGCCCAGCCGGCCGACCTGGTGCTTTATAACGGCAACATCCACACCGTGAACGACAAGCAGCCTCATGCCGACGCTGTGGCGGCGACCGGGGGCAAGATCGTTTTCGTAGGCTCGACCGCGGAGGCGACAAAGCACATCGGCCCCAAGACAACCGCCATCGATTTGCGCGGGATGACTGTGGTGCCGGGCCTGGTCGATTCCCACTACCACCTGCGCGACGTCGGGGCGCGGGAGGTGAACCTGAACTTGGAGGGAATCACCAGCCTGGCCGGCTTCCTGGCAGCGGTGAAGGCCCGGGTAGACAAGGCCAAGCCCGGCGAATGGATCAGCGGCGGCGGATGGAACGAGGGTACCTGGACACCGCAGGTCTTCCCGACGCGGTTCGACCTGGACAAGGTTTCGCCCAACAATCCGGTCTGGCTGGTGCGCACCGATGGCCACGGCGCGGTGGCCAATTCCATGACCATCAAGATCGCCGGGGTCACTCGCGACGCGCCGAATCCCTTCGGCGGCGAGATCATGCGCGATCCCAAAACGGGCGAGCCGACCGGGATGTTCCTCGACAATGCCCATTCCCTGATTGAAAAGCACCTGCCGAAAGACTCCGCCAGCATGATGCGCCGGGACCTGATCCTGGGCGTGGAGCGCAGCATCAAGCTCGGCTGGACCCAGGTGGGCATCCCCGGCAACTCCTACGGCGAGGTGGACGAGATTCGCGAGTTGTACCAGGAGGGCAAGATCAAGCTGCGCATTTACAATGCCGTCGAAGGGCCGGGTCCCGCCGCCAGGCGTCTGCTCACAGAAGGTCCGGTTTTTGGGGCTTATGGCGGCCGCTTCACCATGCGCGGCATCAAGGTCGTCGCCGACGGCGCTATCGGCTCCAAGGGCGCGGCGCTTCTCGCCCCGTACGAAGACCACCACACCAGCGGCTTTATGACCTGGAAGGAAGAGGACCTGATGCCGATGTTCGAGGAAGCGCTGCGCAAGGGTATCCAGGTCGAGACCCATGCCATCGGCGACCGGGCCAATCGCCTTATCCTCAACTGGTACGAGAAAGCTTTTCGCCATGTGCCGCCGGAGCAGCGCAAGATCGCCGAGCCGCGCTGGCGGATCGAGCATGCGCAGCACATCAACTCGCAGGACATCCCGCGCTTCGCCCAGCTCAAGGTGATTCCCTCCATGCAGCCGTCCCACGCCATCAGCGACCTGCTCTTTTTGAAGAGCCGGCTGGGCCTGGAGCGCATGGGCGACGCCTATGCCTGGCAGAGCCTGATCAAAGCGAGCTCCATCATCGCCGGCGGCAGCGACGCCCCGGTGGAGCGTGGCGAGCCCATGATCGAGTTCTACGCTGCTGTGGTCCGCAAGACGCTCAAAGGGGAATCGGGCGAAGGATGGCACCCAGAGCTGGCCGTCTCGCGCGACCAGGCGCTCAAGATGCTTACCCTCTGGCCGGCCTACGCCACTTTCGAGGAGGATATTCGCGGCTCCATCGAGCCCGGCAAGGTAGCCGACTTCACCGTGCTTTCCCAGGACATTATGAAGCTGCCAGAGACGGAGATACCTAAGACCGCCTGTAAAATGACGGTGATCAGCGGCGAGGTGGTTTATCGCGCGCCGTGAACCGGGCGGTCTCGAACCCTACCCTTCCGATTTTCCCACCACCGTGATGCCGAGTTCTAGCGAACCGGTCTTGAGGTTCACTACCTCGTGGTTATCGCCGGTGTGCTGCACGCTGGGGTACTTAGTTCCAGAATCCGGGAGCAACAAGAAGAGCGTGGAGGGATGAGTGGTACCGCTGGCCTTGCGGCTCATGCCGACCACGGCGTCGAAGGTAAGCTTGGCGGCGGGGTCCGGGTCGATCGTGACCGGCGATAACAAGAAAAAGTCGCGGCGCGGGGCCACGCCCTGGTGGTTGCCGTCCTCCGGATGCAGGCTGAAGCGCAGCGTGTAGACGCCGGGTTTGATGGGCTGGCCGCGGTAATCCGCACCCGCCTTCACGTAACGGATGACGCCGACTAGGGTGTTCATCGGCAGGTCGGGAAAATCCGAGCCTCGCGGCGGATCGGCCGGTTTCTCAGTGGGCACAGCTTTGCGCAGCCAGACCTCCACGAAAGGGGCGCCGGAGCCGTCCTTCACGCGGTATCCGCCGGCCTCCAGAGCGGCCTTCATGCCAGCGGAAACGCCCTCGGCGTCGCAAAGTCCGTTCGGCTCGACCGTGTATTGAGCCAGGGCCGAAGACACAAAGAAACAAGCGGCAAGCAGGATGGATCGGAGCATGACACTATTATTTTAACGCGAGGGGACGCAGGGCAGGTGTTAAACCCGCCCTGTGTCGCGGAGGTGCGAAAGGCAGCTTACTCGGACTCGGTGACGAAGCTTCCCAGAAAGGCGCTGTTCTTGTTGGGGCTCGACCACACCACGTTCAAGCCGTCACCGGCGAACCGGTTCTCCACAGTCCTGGCCGGCATAGCGTGATCCAGCTTGGTCAGCGGCGGGTAATAGGTGAACGCGTTGTGGCATACCGCGTCGCCGTCCATGATGGCACGGGTCTCGATGCGCGCCACCTGGCCCGCCGCCATCTGCACTTTGCCGGCGTGCAGGTTGCCGTTGAAATCGAATGTGACGGGAGCCGTATCCACCCGCACCACCGTCTGGACCAGGTCGCCAGCCATCTTCTTCACAAAGCTCTGCAAGGCCAGCCGCTGCTCCATGTTGGCGCGCTCGTCCAGGATGAGCACGGCCTTGGCCGGATAGGGGTTGTGATAGGGATCGCCCAGGGTGCTCTTGGCCCTTACTACTGCCACGACGCCCAGGCCGTCGAGCGTTACGTTGTTCCAAGAGCCCTGCTCGATCTGCCAGGCCATGACGGCCAGATCACCCACCAGCCCCACCTCGGAGTTGGCGAAGCAGTGCGCGACCCAGACGTCGGCGTTCCGGGCTTCCACGTAGTTGCCGCGGATTTCGCCGGCCAGTCCCAAGGTCGCCGCTCCCAAAAACAGCGCGATTGCCATCAGTGTGAACCAGACTTTCTTCATCCTAAACCTCCAGATTGATTGTAGCAGGCAACCCCGAGGCCCCAAAGGGGCCCTCAGGGCTGCGCTAGATCCTCTCGTAACAGGAACGAGTCAGGTTGCAGGTGTCGAGCGCGACGACTTGGCCATCCGGTCCCATGCAGTTCTGCGTTCGGACGCACCAGGGGATATGGTCGCTCATCGGCTCGGACGACTTGGAAGGGTCCCACTCCATGTCGATAAACATACCCTTCCAGCGGATGCTCACGCAGCGCTCGGAGATTACCTTCAATCCCGCGCTTTCCATGGGTTACGCCTTTCCGGCAGCGGCTAGCAGCGCGCGCTTCACCGCCACTTTTGCCAGTTGAATTTTATAACGGTTCTGGCTGAGAGGGGTGGCGCCGGCCAGAGCCGCTTCGGCGGCGGCTTTGGCGGTAGATTCGTTAAGGGGCTTGCCCACCAACGCCTGAGCCGCTTCCGCGGAATTCCAGGGCGTGGGGGCCACATGACCCAGCACAACCTTAGCGCTGGAGACCGTCGAGCCGCTCGTCTTTAGGGCAACCGAGGCTGTGGCCAGCGGCCAGTCCAGCGCTTCTTTCTGCCGGACCTCGTAGGTGGCGTTCTTGGTCCCGGCAGCTGGCGGGACTACAATCTCGGTCAGGATCTCGTTGGGCTTCAGGTCGACCTCGCGGGAAGCAGGATCGTTCGGCGTCAAGAAGAACTTGTCCGCATCGACGTTGCGGTTCCCGGACCCGGAGGCGATCGTGAGCTTGGCGCCGAGGGCAATCAGCGCCGGGCCGAGGCTGGAGGCGCTGACGAACTTGGCCGGGCCGCTGTTGCCCAGGATGGCGTGGTAGCGGTTCTCGCCATTGGGCACCAGTTCCTTGCCGTCGCCTTCGCGGGCCAGCAGCCCGAAACCATTGCGAAAGTACCAGCACCTGGGCCGCTGGCAGAGGTCGCCCCCGACGGTGCCCATGGCCCGGATCTGCGGGCTTGTGACACCGCGGGCCGCCTGCACCAGTGACAGGTACTCCTTGCGGACCTGGGCGTTCCCCAGCAGTTCTTCCAGGGTGACCATGGCCCCAATGTGCAGGCCGTCCGAAGAGGATTTGATCCCCTTGAGCTCCTTGACGCCGGTCAGGCTGACGACCCGCTTGGGTTTGTGGATGTAATCTTTCATCAGGCTAAGAAGGTCGGTGCCGCCGGCCAGCAGGTCGGCTTCGCCCCACTGGGCGCCGAGCAGGCCGAACGCTTCTTTCAGTGTTGCGGGTTTGGCGTACTCGAAGGCTTGCATTTAGGCCATACCTCCCTTCTCCAAAGCAGCAAGCACCTTGTCAGGTGTGATGGGGATGGTGGGAATGCGGACGCCGAGGGCATTGAACACGGCGTTGGAAATGGCCGCCGGGGGTGAAATCACCGGCGGTTCGCCAAGGCCGATGACGCCGCGCTGGTCGTAATCGCGGGTCATCATGTGGACCACGATCTCGCCTACGTCGCCGATGCCGCCGAGCTTGTAAAACTCCATGTCGGCGTTGAGCATCCGGCCGGTCTGCTGGTCGTAGATCTTCTCTTCGTAGAGAGCGCTGCCGATGCCCATGATGCAGGCGCCGTAGCATTGGCTTTCGGCCGTCTTCAGGTCGATGATCAGGCCGCAATCCTGCACCGCCACCATTTTCCTCATGGTGACGATGCCGGTCTCGGTGTCCACCTCGACCTCGGCCATCTGCGCGCCGCCCACGCCACTGTCGCCGAGGTTGCCCTCGTCACGGGCTGGCTGGCGGCCAGTTTCGGAGATGGCCTTGGTCCCCAGCTTGGCGCAGGCCGCCTTCCAGGTCAGGCTTTTGGAAGGATCGCCCTGGACCTGAATGCGGCCGTCAACGGCGACCAGTTTGTCGGCCGTGGTTCCCATGCCGGGGGCCACGGCTTCCAACAGCTTGTCGAGCGCTTTGACCGAGGCCCGCCGGGTGGAAGCGGAAACGCCACCCACCGTGGTCGAGCCGCCGGAACCGCCTGAAGGCGGGTAGTTGCTGTCGCCGATCTGAACCTGGACCCCGCTCAGCGGCAAGCCCAGTGTCTCAGCGGCCACGATGCCGATCACGGTGCGCGTCCCTGTGCCCAGGTCCTGGCTGCCCAGTTGCGCTTGCACGCTGCCGTCCGGGTTGATAATCAGCCGGCACTCGCTGTCGTGGCCGCGCCCTCCCCACGTGTGGATGGACAGCCCCACGCCGCGTTTGAGGTAGCCGTTGCCGCCTTTCCCCGGGGCGTGGTACTTGGCCTTCCAGTCCATCAGCTCAGCCGCCTTCAACAGTTCGGCGCGATAGACATCGCCCCGCGGCGAGAGGCTGACGTTCTTGAGGAAGAGCTCCAGCGGATCCATGTTCAGCTTGGCGGCCAGGTCCGTCAGCGGACACATGGTCAACACCGCCGCCTGGGGGTGGTTGGGCGCCCGCCAGGCGCGGGCCGGGCCGGTGTTAGTCGAGACCGCGATGTTCCGCGTTTTCCGGTTGGGGATTTCGATCACGTACGGGATGGGGGCGGCCCCGGCGCCGCTCATGCCGCCGGTCGTCCAGGATTCGGATTCCCAGGCCACCAGCGTTCCATCTTTTTTAGCGCCGACCTTGACCTTGGCGAAGTGGGAGGGCCGGGCGCCCGCCATCAGCAGTTCCTGATCGCGGTCGAGCATGAGCTTGACCGGCTTGCCGGCCTGCCGGGCCAATTGGGCGCACACGATACCCCAACGGTCCGGCGAGAACTTGGAGCCGAATCCTCCTCCCATGTACTGGGTAATCACCCGGACGTTCGAGGGCTTGACGTTAGCCGTGGCTGGATCTGCGGCCAGAACCTTGCCGAGCTCCCGGCCGATGCTGCCGACCGCCTGCGTCGAGGCGTAGACGGTGCAGTTGTCGCCGTCCCACTCCGCCACCTGCCCGTGAGGCTCCAGGCAGCAATGGGTTATAACGTTGGCGCCGTAGAAACCTTCGTGGATGACATCGGCCTGGGAGAAGCCTTGGTCCGGATTTCCCTGGGTGTTCTCGCCCGAAGGCTTGGTTCTGTTGCCCGCCTTGCTCAAATCTTCTTCCTTGACCAGGTGGGGCAACACTTCATATTCCACCTGAATCTTGCGCACGGCGTCACGGGCGATCTCCTCTGTGTCGGCCGCCACCGCTGCAATCTCATAGCCCTGCCACTGGACTTCGGTTCCCACCGGAGACATGACGCGGATGGCGCGCACTCCAGCCAGTCGCTCCGCCTCGCCGGTATCGATCTTGGTGACCCGGGCGTGGGCGTAAGGGCTGGTGAGCAACTTGGCGGTCAATCCGCCCGGGCGGTTGGTGTCGTAGGAGTACTTGGCCCGGCCGGTGGACTTTGCCAGCCCGTCCAGACGGTTGATGCGCTTCCCAATCAGGCTGCGCTTTTCTGCTGCCGGCCAATCGTATTTGCTAGGCACGTTTTCCTCCTCTCATTTCGCGGGCCGCATCCAGGGCCGCCTGCCGGACACCGATGTAAGTGCCGCACCGGCACAGGTTGCCGCCCAACCCCTGCTTCACCTGCTCCATGGTGGGGTTGGGATGCTTGTCCAGGAAGGCCTTGACGGCCATCACGAAGCCCGGCGTGCAGAAGCCGCACTGCTGAGCGTCGTTTTCCACAAAGGCCGTGGGAACAGGGTGCGCCTTGCCGTGCGTCGACAACAGGCCTTCGATTGTCTGAATGTCCTTGCCCTGGGCTTCTATGGCCAGCAAGCCGCAGGCATAGACGGGGTGGCCGGCCACGATGACCGTGCAAGTGCCGCAGACGCTTCGGTCGCAAACCTTCTTCGCGCCGGTCAAATCCAGGTGATTCCGCAGGGCGTCGAGCAGGGTGACGCGGGGCTCGATGTTTAGGTTGTGGACCTTTCCATTGATGCGCAGCGAAACCGGAACCGGGCCAGGCCCCATGACGCGGGCGCCCGACTCGGCCTGCGGTTCTGCCAGTAAGCCCTTGGGCAGGCTGGCTACCGCGCCGCCGCTGATTCCTATACCCTGCAGGAACGAGCGGCGAGAGAAGCCTTTCTTCCCGGGATGTTTTTTGCCGTGGTCTTCAGAGTCGATTTTACTCACCAGGCACCTTCCTTTCCGGAGTGAAGGAGTTGAGTTGTTTCAGACCAGAGGATTCCTTTTGGGGCAGATAACACTATATCAGATCCCCCGGCAGGAACAAGGGGGACCATCGGCGGGATTTGTCAAAAAGTTGTGAAGCAAAACCGGGTAAAAAAGCCGGCCCGCCAGGGGCCAGAGGCTTTGCAGCGCTACCTTGCCGGAGGATTCAATTCATGTTCTCGCGTAAAAACTCGTAGCGCTCGATGGTGGCGGCCACGCCTATCAGGGTTTCCTCCTGTTGTTCGACCCGGGTCACCTTCCCCTTGCACAGCAGGCGGACGGGCCCGGCGATGGACAGCTCGTCCGGCAGAGTGATGACAAACTCCAATAGGCTGCCTGGCTCGATGGGCTCGGCGGCCACAAAGTAAACGCCGGTGGAACTGACGTTCCGGGTTTCGGCGATCTGATTGATTTCCCCCCGGCTGCCGCGAACCAGGGTCAGGGGCATGGTCAACTGGAATCGCTGGGACCGCCGTTGCTCTTTCACAAAATAGGCTCTCACCTTTTCATATCCGGCACAAAGTTCAGTGTTCTGATTGTAACAATGGCGTTACCAAGGGCAATAGATCAATGGTTTAAAAACCAGTCCCATGGTCCTTACGGCAAACTCTTAGACTTCCGGTACCAGCAGTTTCGCGAGCATGGGCACGGTTTCACTCAGCGGCGCCCTACGTAGCCTTCCAGCATCCGGGTGAAGCCTTGGGTTGTGAACAAGTCCAGGTTGGAATTACTGCGGAGAATATCATCGCGGATGAAACCGGCCTGGTCCACCAGGAACACGTGGGGAATGGAGAAGCCGTAGTTCGGCGGGGCCGGCTTCAGATATTCCATTGCGGCTGAATTCGACGGGTCGTACAGCACCGGGTAGTTGACTTTGTACGTCTGAACAAACTGCGCCACCGCGGCGGCGTTGTCGGGGAAGGAGGCAATCGAAACCACCCCGACTTTCCCCTTGAAGTGCGATTGGAGGCCTTCGAGCACTGGGGCGAAGTTTTGACAGTGTGGGCAGGTGGTGGACATGAACTCGATCACCAGGAATTTTCCTCTGAAATCGGCCAGGCTGACCATGCGGCCCTTCGAGTCGGGCAAACGGAAGACCGGCGCGGGCCGGTTGGAAAGCTCGCTTCCTGCTCCGGGCAGCGCGCAGAGAGCCAGCAGCAAGGCCAGGGAGCGGAGAATACGAGTCATCCCCTTTATTATACTGAGAGCAGCAAGGGACGCGTTGGAGGACCGTCTTCCGTTGGGCCGACCATCCATGAACAGCGATACTCAGGACTTGGAAGCCGAGCTTCGCAAGGAGATCGAAGGCGAGGTCCGCTTTGACGCCTACTCGAAGGTCCTATACTCCACCGATGCGTCGATTTACCAGATCGAGCCGATCGGGGTGGTAATCCCCCGCAGCCGGGAGGACGTCGTGGCGGCGGTTCGGGTGGCGGCCCGCCGCGGCGTGCCCATCCTGCCGCGCGGGGGCGGCACCAGTCTTTCCGGGCAGACCGTCGGGCACGCCATCCATATCGATTTTTCCAAGTACATGAACCGGGTACTGGAGCTTTGCGTTGAGGAGCAATGGGTGCGCGTCCAGCCGGGCGTGGTGCAGGATGAGCTGAACGCCTTCCTGCGCCCCCACGGCTTCGGCTTTGGCCCCGACACCTCCTCTTCCAACCGGGCCACCCTGGGAGGCATGGTCGGCAACAACTCCGCCGGCTCCCATTCGATCCTCTACGGAAAAACCATCGACCATACCCTCGAACTGAATGTCGCGCTGTCGGACGGCTCGGGGGCGCGCTTCGGCCCGGTCACACCGGACCGGCTAGAGCAACTGGCAAAGGGCGAGGGCCTTGAAAATCTGCTCTACCGCGAGGCTCGGGCCCTGGGCCAGGCTTACCGCTCGGATATTTTGGCCCGGTACCCGAAGATCATCCGACGGGTGAGCGGCTACAACCTGGACGAGTTGGCGCCGGCTGGTGCGGGGACATTTGGGGCCGGATTCGCTACTCGGCCCGGCGCATTCAATCTTTCAAAAGTCGTCGTCGGTTCCGAGGGAACCCTGGCGGTGGTAGAGGAAGCTAAGGTGAGGATCGTCCCTCTGCCGAAGCACAAAGCCCTGGAGGTGGTGCTGTTCCACGACCTGGTCGAAGCGGTCGAGGCCACCGGGGAGATGACGGCCACCAGTCCGGCGGCCACGGAATTGATCGACCGCATGATCCTGGAGCGGGCCCGGCAGACGCCCGAGTTTGCGCGACAAATGAGCTTCGTCGAGGGCGATCCGGGGGCCCTGCTGGTGGTCGAGTTCTTCGGGGACACGGAAACTGAGGCGCACTCGAAGGTCGAAGAGCTGGACGCCCGGCTGAAGCGCAAGGGCATCGGCTTCGGCCACCTGCCGGTGACGGATCCGGCGCAGCAGCAGAACATCTGGAAGGTGCGGAAGGATTCGCTCGGGTTGTTGATGGGCACGCCCGGCGACCGCAAGCCGATTGCTTTCGTAGAGGATCCAGCAGTGCCGGTGGAGCGGCTGCCGGAATTCGTGCGGCGCTTCCGAAAGATTCTCGCCGGCCACAACACAGTAGGAGGCTACTACGGCCATGCCTCCGTAGGGTGCCTGCACATCCGCCCCCTGATCGACCTGAAGCAGCAAGCGGAAGCGGCCAAGATGAGACAGATCGCCGAGGAAGTGTTCCAACTGGTCGTGGAATGCGGTGGATCGATGAGCGGCGAGCATGGCGACGGGCTGGCGCGCAGCCACTTCAACGAGCGCCTTTTTGGCCCTCGTGTCTATGAAGCTTTTCAAAAGCTGAAGGCCGCCTTCGACCCGCACAACATCTTGAATCCCGGCAAGGTGGTCAACGCCCCGGAAATGACCCGTGACCTGCGGTATGGGCCGGGTTATCAGACCATCCAGATCCAAACGCATCTGGACTTTTCGCGGGAAGGGGGATTTGCCAGAGCGGTGGAAATGTGCAACGGGGCTGGCATCTGTCGCAAGACGCTGGAAGGAACCATGTGCCCCTCCTTTCAGGCGACGCGCGAAGAGGAGCACTCCACGCGCGGCCGGGCTAATGCCTTGCGGGCGGCGCTCTCCGGCCACCTTCCGGCTGAAGAGCTTACAACGCCCCGGATGTACGAGGTCCTGGACCTCTGCCTGGAATGCAAGGGCTGCAAGCGAGAGTGCCCTTCCAACGTGGACCTGGCCAAGATCAAGTACGAATTCCTGGCGCACTACTACGCCCGGCACGGGGTACCCCTGCGGGCCCGGCTGTTTGCCAATATCGGCACGCTGAGCCGCTGGGGCGGCCGGATGGCGCCGCTGGCCAATACGCTACTGAACCAGCCTTGGTTCAAGCAGATGGCGGAGTGGAGCCTGGGGATAGACGCGCGGCGGAGTCTTCCGCCTCTCGCTGAGAAGAGTTTCCAGAACTGGTTCCGAAATCGCCGGAACGGAGGAAGCGCCTGGCGCGGCAAGGTCATCCTGCTGGACGATTGCTTCTTGAGCTACAACTACCCGCAAGTGGGGATCGCCGCGACCAAGCTGCTGGAACGCGCGGGCTTCGAGGTTGTGCTGGCAAAAAAAGACTGCTGCGGCCGGCCGATGATTTCCAAGGGACTGCTCAAGCAGGCCCGCCGCGCCGCCCGCCGCAACGTGAATGAGCTGGCGCCGCTGGTCGAGCGCGGGGCCGTGATCGTGGGCTGCGAGCCCAGTTGCCTGCTCACCTTGCGGGACGAATACCTGGACCTGCTCCGTGGTCCGGAGGTGAAGCGCGTGGCGGAGGGTTCTTATTTGCTGGAGGAATTCCTGTGCGCGCTCCAGGACAGCGGCCGGCTGGAGCTCAAATTCCGCAGCGGGAAGAAGAAGCTGCTATTGCACGGCCACTGCCACCAGAAGGCGCACATCGGAACGGCCTCCACGTTGCGGGCGCTGCGGTTCCCGCCGGGCTATGAGGTGGCAGAAATCAACTCCGGCTGCTGTGGCATGGCGGGGTCGTTCGGCTTCGAGAAAGAGCACTACGAAATCAGCCGGGCGATCGCCGGGCTGCGGCTGGCGCCCGCCGTGAACGCCGCCGCCCCAGACACCGAGATAGTCATCACGGGCGTGAGTTGCCGCCAGCAGATCGAGCACTTCACCGGCAGAAAGCCACGGCACGCCGTTGAAGTGCTTCGGGAGGCGCTGGCATAAGGCGCCGGGCATAATCCGCCGTGCCGGCTGCTTCCCGGCCATGCAAGGCCCCGGTCGGATGTAACTTTTTTTTCAAACGCATCGCCTTCATTTGGTCGTGCCTATAGTGACATAGCCTGCCTTTCGAATGCTTCTCGGAGCCCAACTGGTGGAGCTTCCCACTCAACAAAGTCGGGTTTATCCCGGCGCGGATCGTCGCGCTCGCTTGAAGACCCTCGAAAATCAGCGCAGAATAAAACTAGAAGCGTCTTTCGGGGGCAGGGATTTTGTCTAGAACGGCTGACAGGATGGATAGGATGCAGAACAATAAATCTTGGAAAAGGAGAGCTTCGGTATGCCGACAGAGGTGTTAACGGAAAAGAACGCTTACGAGGCGGCCCTGGAGAATTTCGACATGGCCGCCGACGAGATGGATCTGGAGCCGGACATTCGGTCGATGATCAAGTACCCGGAAAGGATACTGACCGTTAATCTTCCGGTCCGGATGGATAACGGCCACATCGAGCGGTTTGAAGGTTACCGCGTGCAGCACAACACGGCCCGCGGGCCGGCCAAAGGGGGCATTCGCTATCACCCCAACGTCACGCTGGACGAGGTGAAAGCCCTGGCCACGTGGATGACCTGGAAGTGCTCCGTGGTCAACATCCCCTTCGGCGGCGGCAAGGGCGGCGTGACCTGCAACCCCAAGGCCTTGTCGATCCACGAAATCGAGCGGATCACGCGGCGCTACGCTGCCTCCATCCTCCCTTTCATCGGGCCGGCCAAGGACATTCCCGCCCCGGACGTTTACACCAATCCGCAAATCATGGCCTGGATCATGGATACCTACAGCATGATGAAGGGCTATCCCGTCCTGGGGGTGGTGACCGGCAAGCCGGTGAGCCTCGGGGGCTCGCTCGGCCGCAATGAAGCCACGGGACGCGGCGTTTACTACACCATCGAGAGCACCTGCGAACACCTGAAAATCCCGCTGAAGGGAGCGCGGGTTGCGGTGCAGGGCTTCGGCAACGCCGGGACGGTCGCCGCTCACCTGCTCGATAGCAACCAGGGCCGCGTGATCGCCGTCAACGACTCCCGCGGCGCCGTTTACAACAGCAACGGGCTGGACATCCCCAAGCTGATGCTGCACAAGGACCAGACCGGAAGCGTGGTGGGCTACCCGGGCTCCGAGTCCATCCGGCCGGACGATCTGCTTACCATGCCCTGCGACATCCTGATCCCGGCGGCGCTCGAGAACGCCATTCACGAGGACAACGCTTCGCGGATAAAGGCCAAGATCATCGCCGAGGCGGCCAACGGTCCGGTGACCCCGGCCGCGGACCGGACCCTCGAGAGCAACGGCATCTTCCTCATCCCGGACATCCTGTGCAACGCCGGCGGTGTGACCGTCTCCTACTTCGAATGGGTGCAGGATGAGCAGCACCTGTTCTGGGACGCGCAGGACGTTTACAACCGCCTGCAACGGGTGATGAAGACCGCTTTCAACGAGGTGCTTAAAGTCCATCTGGATCGTCGGGTCCCCATGCGGACGGCGGCAAACATCGTGGGAATCAACCGGGTGACAGAGGCGACGCGGCTGCGCGGGTTGTACCCGTGAGATGGTTTACTGATCGGAACAGCCGGAGACTTTATTCCAGCGGCCCGAGCTTGCTTTTGTTAAACCGCAGGCTGACGACGTCGAAGCGGCTGTAGTGGCCGATGGTGTCGATGTAGGCCTTGGTCTTGAGGCGATCCTGCGCGCGTAAGTCGGCGTAAAGGATCTCTTCCCGATCGAGCGACGGCCCGGCGAGATAAAGACCGGCTGGGTTGAGGATGGCGCTGCCGCCCGAGCCGATGTCCCAGGCTCGGCATTCCTCGGGCAGCGATTCGGCCGGATCATAATTGCCCGCGCTGACCACAAAATTCTGCGTCTCGAAGGCATATTCGCGGTTGGCGTAGGCGACTTCGCACAGATCGGCCGAGTCGCCCGGCCGCCAGCGCCGTTTGGCGCCCGGATGGCCATCCATGACCCAGTAACCGGCCCACAGCGCGCAATGGATTTCCTCGCCCAGCGAGGCCAGGGCGGCCTTCAGCAGGGTCATGTGGTGCTCGTAGCAGACCAGGCCGCCGATGCGCCCCAGCGGCGTGTCGAAGACCTGAAGGTCGGAGCCGTCGCCCATGCCCCACACGATTCGCTCTCCGTGGGTGGGCATCAGCTTGCGGTGCTTGCCGAGGAGGCGGCCTTCCTGGTCGATGAACAGGATCGTGTTGTACAGCGTCTCGCAGCCAGGAAGCCGGGAACGCTCCGAGCAGCCGACCGCCACGAAGCAGCGGGCCTGGCGCGCCGCCTCGCAAAGCTGCTCCGTCTCCGGGCTCGGAATCGCCAGAGAATTTTTCTGGTAGCGGACCATCCATTCGGCCCATTGTGCGATGGGATACAGGCCGCGCCAGTAGGGATAGCCGGGGATGACGACTTCCGGAAAAACAATCAACTCGGCGCCCCGGACGCCCGCCTCGGCGATGGTGCGGCAGACTTTATCAACCGTGGGGCCTAATTGCATGTAGACCGGAGAGATTTGCGCCGCGGCTGCCAGAATGGAATCTTTCATTAGCGCAACTTTCGATGTTAGCAGATGCCGCGGTCCGAAGTATTTCCGAAGTATTATAGATGCTTAAAGGAGCTTTTTATGTCGGTCGGAAAAACCCTGCGCCTGAGGCGTTTGCTGGGAAAAGGCAGAACGCTGGTGGTGCCGCTGGATCACGGACTGGTGGCGGGGCCATTGGACGGCATCGAGGATCCGGTGGCGCTGGTCAAGTTGATCGCCCAGTCCGACGCCGATGCAGTGCTGGTGACTCCGGGGGTGCTGGAGCAGGTGGCGGGAGAGCTGGGAAACCTGGCGGTGATTCTGCGTGTGGACGGCTGCAACAGCGTGCGCGGCGGCGGAGCGATGCACCAGTTCGCCTCGGTAGCTCACGCCTTGGAAATGGGCGCGGACGCCGTCATCGTCAACGCCACCATCGGCGGCGGGCAGGAAAGCGTCGAACTGCTGAAGCTGGGTCAGGTGGCAGAGGAGGCGCGGCGCTGGGGCATGCCGCTGGTGGCGGAGATGCTGAGCCAGCGCATGCTCTCGAACCACCTGGATTTCACCGGCCAGGGAACGGACCCGCTGCCACCCGAAGCGGCTCAGGATATCGCCCTGGCCTCGCGCATCGGCGCGGAGATGGGCGCTGACATTATTAAGACACGATATTCCGGCGACGTGGAGAGCTTCCGCCGCACTGTGGCGGCCACGGGCCGGCCGGTGATGGTGGCCGGTGGGCCGCGGCGGGACTTGAGCCTACGCCCGCTGCTCGCCATGGTGGATGAATGCCTTTCGGCGGGAGCCGAAGGGATTATCTTCGGCCGCCAGGTCTGGCAGCATCCCCGCCCAGCGGCGGTGCTGGCGGCGCTGGCGGCCATGGTCCACGAGGACGCGAGCGTGGCGCAGGCCCTGGCCGTGGCCGAAGAGCGGCAGTTCGTCGCTTCCCCCTGAAACCGCGACCGGGCTTTGCGAGCCGCATCCTCCGCGCTGCGATGGGCGATAATGGCCCATTGAACTCGCTCCAACGGCCCATTCTCTGGATAGCCCTGCTCCTCCAGGCCCTCCTGTTCGGCTATCGCCTGGATCTGCTGCCCATCTGGGGAGACGAGCGGTTCACGTTGGAAACGGCGGCGAAGTCTCCGCCTCAGATCCTGCAGGCTCTCCGGGTGGATGTCCATCCGCCTTTCTACTACTTCCTCGTCAAAGGATGGCTGAAGCTGCCGCTGCCGGGAAGCGAACTGGTGCGCGCCCGGGCTCTCTCGGCGTCCCTGGCGCTGCTTGCCACTCTGGCCTTTTATCTGCTCTGGCTGGGGCGCCGCTCGACCGAGCAGCAGGCGCTGTTCCTGGGCCTTTGGGTGTTCTCTCCCTTTCTTCTGCTCTACGCCCGGATGGCGCGCTCCTATACTCTGCAATTGTTGCTGGCAGTGGTAGCTATCCGACTTGCGCAGGACTGGCTCCGCGAGACAGGCAATCGATGGAAGATGGCCCGGTACATCCTGGCCGCCGTGGCTCTGCTCTATACCCACTACCTGCCCGGCCTGGGGGTGGTCGCCGGCACGGCGTTCCTGGGCTTGTGGCGCCGGCAGTGGCGGCACGTAGCAACACTGGCGGCGATCGCCCTGGCCTACGCGCCGTGGCTGGCGGCGCTAATCCAGACCTCTCATGTGGTCGCGCACGCCAAAGCCTACCGCTTGAGCGCCGGCGCCTTAACGGAGCATCTGCTGAAGCTGGGCTATGCCTTCGTGGATTTCAACTTCGGCGAAACCATCCCCCCATGGGCCATGGTGGTTGCGGCGCTGCTGCTGCCCATCATTTTGTGGACGCTGTGGAAGGCCTGGAAGCGGACTGTTCACCCGCCGGCGCTGTTTCTGGCGGTGGCGACCGTCGGTTACTTCGGCGCGGCCAGTTGGGTGGCCTTCGCCTTTGTCGGCGCTCGGCTCCTGTTCTTGGTGCCGTTCTACTATCTGTTCCTGTTGCGCGGCCTGGATGCGCGACGCTGGCACGGGGCCCTCACTTATACCGGCCTTCTGTTGGTTTCCTGCGGCGGCCTCGGCAGCTACTACCGTGGGCAGGATTTTCTCAACAAGGGCTACCTGGTCGATTTTGGTGCGATCGCCCGAACACTCCGACAGAACGCCCAGGACGAGCCCGCCCTGGTGCTGCTCGACCGCCAGATCTCCGACGCCGGCTACTACCTGCACGGCGCAGGTTTTCCGTACCGGGTCGAACTGCTCGGCGACCCTGCGTCCTTCAAGCGCGCCCGGGTCGAAGTGAGCCACCATCGCCCGGCCGTGGTCTGGTACGTGCGTTACGGCCGCGACATGACGCCCGGCGGCCTGCACCGGCGCCTGGAGACCGAGCTTTCCCGTACTTACACCATCAAACGGTACCAATTTGTGCCCTTCTCCTGGCTCGACCGCCAGGTGATGCAGTGGCTGGGCCTTTTGAAAGCCGCACACGTCTGGACGCCTCACCGGCGCGGCTCCTTCTGTTGTCCGCCGAAATTCCTCTAGCCTTTATCGTGCGGTGGCTGAAATTTTCGCCTGGATCCTCCGATTAGCCAAGTAGCGGTAAGGCGCCGGCGAATCGATATAAGGAATCGGGACCCGGAGGAAGGAAGCAGCGCTGAATCAACGGACTGTTACCGAGGCGACCTCCGACCGGGAGAGGCTGATCCTGGAGCATGTGCCCCAGGTGAAGCTGATTGCCTGCCGGGTCCACCAGAAGCTGCCGCAGACCGTCAGCCTGGAGGATTTGATCAGCGCGGGAATCGTAGGGCTGATCACGGCCGTCGACAATTTTGATCCCAAGTTGAATGTGAAGTTGAAGACCTACGCTGAATATAAGATCCGGGGCGCCATCCTGGACAGCCTGCGGAACCTCGATTGGGCCCCGCGCAACAAGCGGCGCAAGGCCAAGCTGATCGAAACAGCCATTTTGATGGCTGAGAAGAAGCACTACCGCACGCCCACCGAGGAGGAGATCGCCGCGGAACTGGGAATTTCGCTGGCGGAATACCACGAGTGGCTCGTGGAGGTGCGGGCGGTCAACCTGGCTCGGTTGGAGCAGGCTGGCACGGGGACGGCCGAGGTGGTGGACGCGCTGCGCTTCCTGTCGGACAAGGAGGACCATTGGCCCTCGAACCTTCTGGAGCGCGCCGAGCTCGAGAAACTGATCACCACGGCGCTCGAGCGGATGCCCAAGCAGGAGCGCACCATCCTCACACTTTACTACTATGAGGATCTGACTTTGCGGCACATTGGCGAAGTGCTTAAGCTGCACGAAACACGGGTCTCGCAATTGAAATCCCAGGCCATTCTGCGCCTGCGGACCTACCTGCGGGCGCGCTGGCCGACCTAGGAATTCTGAGGCGCCCACGAGAACAGTACTCTTCTTTCCGCCGCCTCGACGCGGTCCACGCGAACCGTGATTCTGTCGCCCAGGGCGAACTTCAGCTTCTTTCTATCCCCGACGATAGCCCGCAGGTTTTCCCGGTAGGTGTAGCGGTCGCCGGTCAGGGTCTCGATGGGGAGGAAGCCTTCAATGAAGAGATCCAACAACTCAACGAGCAGGCCGCTCTTCATCACGCTGATCACGATGGCGGGAAATTCGTCCCCGAGCCGCTCTTCCATGAAGCGGGCCTTCTTCCAGTCCATCAGCTCGCGCTCGGCGTCGGCGGCGCGGCGCTCGGATGTGGAGCACTCCTCGGCCACTGTCCGCAATTGGCCCTGGGCCGGGCTCGCGAGAGGCTTCGACCCGGCGGCCGGCCGGCGCAGTGCCGCTTTCAGCAGCCGGTGCACCACCAGGTCCGGATAGCGGCGAATCGGCGAGGTGAAGTGGGTGTAGCAGGGGGAGGCCAGGGCGAAATGCCCCACGTTCTCCTTACTGTAACGGGCCTGCTTGAGGGAGCGGAGCATCAGGTAACTCAAGATTCGCTCCTCGGGCTTGCCGGCGATGCGGGCGATCAGCTTCTGGTAGTGCCGCGAGGTGATCGGCAAATCGCCTGCCGGCAGGATTAGCGTCCGGCGCGACTTGGCATGGTCCCGGTGGCGCACCGTGTAGCCGTAGTCGCGAGCGGGTGCGGAACCGAAGCCGAGCGAGTAACCGAAGGTGGCCGCGACCTGCTCAAATTCCATCACGCGGCGCGGATCGGGCTTTTCGTGGATGCGGTAGAAGCACGCGCCGAGCCGTTTTTCGAGAAAGGAGGCCACGGCCTCGTTCGCCGCCAGCATGAACTCTTCGATGAGGCGATGGGCGACGTTGCGCTCGCCGCGCACGATGGCGGTGACGAAGCCCAACTCGTCAAACTCGATGACCGGCTCAGGCAGGTCAAAGTCGATCGAGCCTCGGGCGCGGCGGCGCCGGTTCAGGATTTCGGCCAGCTCGGCCATCTGCTCGAAGCGCGGCGTAAGGGAGGCGTAGCGCTCCCGCAGGCCCGCGTCGCCCGAGAGGATCAGGTTGACGTCGGTGTAGGTCATCCGCTCGGCGCTGCGGATGACCCCTTCGCAGACCTCAGTGGAAACCACCTGGCCGGAGGCGTCGAACTCGAGCAGCACGGAAAGGCTCAGCCGGTCGGCGCGGGGCAACAGCGAGCAGATGCCCGTGGTGAGCTCGTAGGGCAGCATGGGCACGGCGCGATCGGGAAAATAGACGCTGGTGCCGCGCAACCGCCCCTCGGCGTCGAGCGCCGTTCCTTCCCGCACGTAGTGGGCGACGTCGGCGATGTGGACCTCGAGGCGGAAGCCGCCGCTCGCGAGCTTCTCCACCCACACGGCGTCGTCGAAGTCCCGGGCCGTTTCACCATCGATCGTGACCACGTCCAGGGAGCGAAAATCCCGCCGCCGCTGGCTCTCCTCGGAGGGGATGATGTTCTCCAGGCCTTCGGCCTCCTCGATCACCTCGGCCGGAAAACGGTGTGGCAGGTGGTGTTTGCGAATGATGATCTCTACGTCGATGCCGAAGTCGTCGGGGCGGCCGAGCACCTCGATCACGCGCCCGCGGGCGTTCTGGGTCAGCGACGGGAATTCGGTCAGCTCGACGTTCACCACAGCGCCGTCCAGGTCTTCGGCTCGCGTGACTTCCGCTTTGTGCACGCGGCCCAGGCGGTGGGTGTGCGTCTCGGCGGGAGGCTTCTCCGCGCCGGGCGGGATCAAAATGTCGTCGCGGATCTTTTCGTGATAGGGAATGACGAAATTGACGGCCGGGTGGCAGCGGAAGCGGCCGACGACCTCCTGGTGGGCGCGGGCGAGGACGCGAACCAGGCGGCCCTCGGCGCGGCCATCGGCGGCAACGCGCTTCAGCCGCACCAGCACGCGGTCGCCGTGCATGGCGCTGGCCGCGGTCTCGGCATCGAGATAGATGTCGCCCGCAATGCCCGCCGCGGCGGAGCCGGGCGCCCGGCGGTCGGGGATCACGAAACCGTAGCCGTCCCGATGCACGGTCAGGCGGCCCGTGACATATTCGCTCTGCCGCTCGGCCAGCATATAGTAGCCGGAACGGGTTTCGATCAGCCGGCCTTGCTCGACCAGTTGTTTTAGGAATTGCTCCAGTTCGGCGCGCGCGGCGCCCCGGGCGCCCAACTCGCGAACCAACTGCTTGTAGTTGGCCCGCCCGTGGGGCAGGCGGCCGATGTGCTCAAGAAGCGAGGCGGCATCCACTCCTTGATCTTACTGTGGGGAAGCCATCCCAGGTGCGGAATGGGGGCAACGCCTGCTACGATGGAGGCGTCTTAGCTAGTGTGGCGGGCATTTCTGCCCGTCCGCCGGAGGCGGACCATGCGTGTCCCCCGCTTATTGTTTTTCCCCTTCCTTCTGTTTCCCTTTAGCCTGTCTGCTTCAGACATACATCTGCGGTATGCCCGCATGAGCCTGGCCGAAGGCTCGGTGGCGGTGGAGCAGCCGGTGACCGGGGAGAGGATCCAGGGGGAGCGCAACCTGCCGGTGGGCCAGGGCGCCTGGATCGAAACCGACGTGGGAGGCAGGGCGGAAGTCGAGCTCGATGAAGGCAGCTTCATCCGGCTAGGGCCGGGGTCGCTGGCCGAGCTTTCAGACTTGACCCGGCTCTCCACGGGCCAGCGGATCACTCTCGTTTCCCTGGAGCGCGGCACCCTCTATGCCACCGGCGAGCCGAAGGGCCTGGATGCTCTTCTGGTCGTGGCCCCGGGCCTGCAAGTGACGTTCCTGGCCGGCTCGCGCTTGCGCGTTGAGGCGGGCGAGGAAACAAGCATCGTGGCGGTGATCGAGGGACGGGTGCGCTTCAGCTCGCGCGCCGCGGAGCTGGATCTGAAAGAAGGGCAGACCGTCAACGTCGATCCGCAGGCGGTGGACCGCTTTCAGTTGTTTCGCGAGCTGACGCCTGCGGAGCTCGACAAGTGGAGCGAACAGCGCGACCGGGAAGCCGGCGAGCGGGGCCAAGGGACGAGACTGGCCGGCTTTGCCGGAGGGCTGGGCGAGCTGGATGCCAGTGGGAAATGGATGGAAGCGCCGGAGCTGGGTAAGGTCTGGCAGCCGCGCGTGGCCGAAGGATGGACGCCGTTCCACACGGGGCGGTGGCGCTGGTACGATGCGCTGGCGTACACGTGGGTGTCGGCGGAAGCGTGGGGCTGGTTTCCCTATCACTATGGGCGATGGGCGTATTTGACGCCCGGCGGCTGGGTGTGGGCGCCGCCCACAGACCCTGTGAGCGACGGCTTCCATCCCGGCGCGGCGTACTGGCTCCGCGGGGCGGGATTTGTTGGCTGGGGACCGCTCGTGCCCGGCGAACAGTGGCGCGGGACCGCGCCGTCCCTTTACTCGGCGGCCAACACCACATTCGCTGCCTATCAAGCCGGCGCGCGGGTTCTGGACCCGGAGCGCGTGCCGCCGCTGCCGAGAGATCCACGGGCGGCCGGCCAGTTTCTGGCGGCCCTGCCCGCGCCGCCCCCACTGCCGGCTATCAGCGCGGCCACCCGCCGGAAGACCCGCGTGGGAAC
>JACQDG010000039.1 GCA_016201185.1 Acidobacteriota bacterium
GAAGCTGGTGCTGAACATGCTCTCCACCGGCGCGATGATCCGACTCGGTCATGTTTACCGAAACCTGATGGTGAACGTCCAGCTGAAGAACGAAAAACTGCTCGACCGCGGCCGTCGCATCGTGAGCCAGGCCACGGGCTGTGATCCGCAGCGTGCGGCCGAAGCCCTGGCCGCCGCCGGCAACAATGTGCGGGCGGCGATCGTCATGGTGAAGCGTGGCGTGGACGCCGAGCGCGCCAAGGCCCTGCTGGCGGCAGCCGGCAACCGCGTGTCCGCCGCTCTGGAATCCGAATGTTCCTAACCGCCTTTCTGCCGCGCAGCCCAGTCTGAACATGGCTTAATAATGGAAAAATTTCTCATTCATGGCGGCCATCCGTTGCACGGCTCGATTTGCACCAGCGGGGCGAAGAACGCCGCTTTGCCGGCCATGGCCGCCGCCCTGCTCACCGACCAGCCGGTAATCCTGAACCACGTTCCCCACGTGCGCGACATCCGGACGATGGCCCGGCTGCTCGCCGACATCGGCGCCGAGGTCCGGGCCGAGGGCGAGCGCTACACGATTTGCGCCGGGCAAATCCGCAACCCGGAAGCCCCCTATGAACTAGTAAAGACTATGCGGGCCTCGAGCCTGGCGCTGGGACCGCTCCTGGCCCGCACGGGCCTGGCCCGGGTCTCCCTGCCTGGCGGCTGCGCCATCGGCGCGCGGCCGATCAACCTCCACATCCACGGCCTGGAGAAGTTGGGCGCCCGCATCCGCCAGGAGCACGGCTACGTGCATGCCGAAGCGCCCGGCGGTCTCAAAGGCGGGGTCATTCCTTTTGAGCGGATCACCGTTACCGGCACGGAAGACCTGCTGATGGCCGCGGTCCTGGCCGACGGCGAGACGTTGCTCGAAAACGCCGCCCGCGAGCCGGAGGTGGAGGACCTGGCCGAATTGCTGGTGAAAATGGGCGCGCACATCGAGGGCGCAGGCACTGGCACGATCCGGGTGCGCGGTGTGCCGCGGCTCGGCGGGGCGGAACATGCTATCATCCCCGATCGCATCGAGGCCGGAACCTTCCTGGTGGCCGGCGCGATGACCGGCGGGGAGCTGGAGGTCACTGGGGCGCGCCCCGATCACCTCCACGCCCTGCTCGACAAGCTGCGCGAAGCTGGCGCCGATCTTTCTATCGCCGCAAGCGGCGCCATGCGCGCCCGCGGGCCGACCCGCTGGGCGCCCGTGGACGTCGCCACCCAGGAATTCCCCGGCTTCGCCACCGATCTCCAGGCCCAGTGGATGGCTCTCTGCACCCAGGCCCACGGCGTCTCCGTCATCACCGAGCGGATTTTTGAGAACCGCTTCATGCACGCCCTGGAGCTGGTTCGCATGGGCGCCGATATTACGATCGAAGGCAGCCGCGCCGTGGTGCAGGGGAAGACGGCGCTGAGCGGCGCCGGCGTGCTGGCTTCCGACCTGCGCGCCAGCGCCTCGCTGGTGCTGGCGGGCCTGGTCGCCTCGGGCGAGACCGTCATCGACCGCGTCTATCACATTGACCGGGGCTATGAGAAAATCGAGGAGAAACTTTCCCGTGTCGGCGCCAGGATCCGGCGCGTGGAGTGAACAGGAGAAGCCACCATGTCCCATGCACCCGAATTTCTGAAGCTGGTTGACGACGCCAAGACGCGCATTCGGGAGTGCACGGTGGAGGACGTCCGCCGCAGCCATGAGGCCGGCGAGAAGTTTCACCTGGTTGACGTGCGGGAGGATTCGGAGTGGAACGTCGGCCGCGCCGCCGGGTCAATCCATCTCGGCAAAGGCATCATCGAGCGAGATATTGAAAAGACCATCCCCGACAAGGACGCGAAGATCGTGCTGTATTGCGGCGGCGGGTTCCGCTCCGCCCTGTCCGCCGACGCCCTGCGACAGATGGGCTACACCAAAGTCTATTCCCTGGCCGGCGGCTGGCGCGCCTGGAACGTAGCAGGGATGCCGACCGAGTAGCCAAGTAGAGCGAGCATACTGTATCGCATGGACGCCGCCGTCCGTCTCGCTTCCCTGTAAAGGGCCCTAGGGCACTTGGATGGTCTCCCGTTCCGGCGGCCGCCGCTCCGTGTGGGTTGCGCACCTTCTGGCTGCGTGCTGCAGCCTGGCGCTTGACCTGCCGCTGCGCTGGGCCCATCAACTCGGCTACTACGACAACGATTTCAACCACCTGACGCTATTTGCCGTGGGGCCCTACTCCCTGAAGCATTCACCAGCAAACCTGCGGCGTTACCTCCTTAATGACGAGCCGCTGTTTAACCTTTACCACGCTTTGCGTTACTACCTCTTCGGCGTCGACCCGTGGCCCCACCATCTGTTGCAGGGAATCCTGGTGGCAGCCAACGCGACGCTTGCCTTCTCTTTGGTGTGGCGGCTCTCGAAGAATTTCCTGTTCTCGTTTCTCCTTCTTTTCCTGTTTCTGACTTATCCCAACCGTGGCGAGGCGCTCTACTGGACGGCCGCTGTTTACGTCGTGATGCTGTTCTGGCTATTGGCCGCGCTCCATCTCTTCCTCACGTGGCTGGAGACGGGCCGGCGTTGGGCGTTCGCGCTTTCCTGGCTGTGCTACTCCCTGGCCGTCTGGACGCACGAAGCGGCATTCGGCTTCTTCGGAGTTCTCATGGCATTGTGGGCGCTGGAACGCAGCGGCTCGCGGCGGTGGCCCGAAGGCATGCGCATCGCGGTTCTTCTGGCGCTAACCAACGCGGCTTACCTGATAGCGCACCAAACTCGCTGGTTCGGAAAAGCCGAGAACATTTTTCTGTTTTCGCGCCCTTGGTTGCCGCGTCAGATAATCCCAAACCTCATTTACAGCATTAGGGCGAGCTTTGGCGACCACTTTGTCACGGCCACCAGGGGCCTGATGCGGGAAGCGATAGGCCGCGAGAAAATACTGGCGCCGCTTCACGGTGTTTTCACCGGCCTATTTGTCCTTGCCTGGTTGTTGGCCGGCGCCGGGGCGCTGCTGGCTTTGGCAGAGCTTATCAAGGCCCGGTATCGCCCGCAGACGGAGCACCGCAAGGTCCAAAGGCTGGGCGCGTTCGGGGCTGCCTGGTTCCTCTTCGCCTACGCCCCCACTTACGTGCTCTTCATCGCCAACAGGCACAACTATCTACCATCGGTAGGCTCGAGCCTGCTTGTGGCCGCCGCATTATGGCTGCCCCTGTCGATCGCGAGCGACGGGCGTCTGCGCGGGCTTCTTAGAGTGGCAGCCTTTGGGCTGGCAAGCTGTATAGCCTTGTGTTTCTATGTGGCCGACCTGGGCGAGGGCATTCGCTGGGTGGAGGCCAACCGGTTCATCTCGTCGCTAAGGTCTCAGATCTCGAAAGCCTGGCCGGCCCTGCCTCGTGACGCCCGCGTGGTGATTCTCGATTTGTCCGGAGCCGGCAAGGGGGTGCCTCTGCTTCCCGCCTACGCTTTGGACGCGGCCCTGAAGCTGTGGTACCACGACCCGCAGGTCCTTACTTATGAGAGCTTCTATCCGGAGAGGAAATATTTCTCCTTTCATAAAGGTCCCTCGGAGCGCCGGCAACCGTATGATTACCTCCTGCTGTTCCGCTTCCAGAACCAGCATCTGATACGGAAGAAATACCTACTGCTGGCAGATGGCGAGAAAATTCGTTTGGGGGCGAAGTTTGATCACCTCAGCAGTTGCGGTGATGAGACTCCGTTTCCTGTAGTTACCGGGCGGCTAGTCCATTAGCGCTTCACCGCAAGACGCCGTCAAACAAAACGCTCGACAGGTAGCGCTCGCCGGCGTCGGGCAGGATGGTCACGATCATCTTCCCGGCGAACTCCGGCTGTTTGGCCAGCCGGCAAGCCACCGCCACTGCGGCGCCGCAGGAGATCCCCGATAGAATCCCTTCCTCCCGCGCCAGTCGCCGCGCATACTCGATGGCTTCTTCATCTTTGACCAGCTCCACCCGATCCACGACCGACAAGTCCAGCACCTCGGGAATAAAGCCGGCGCCGATGCCCTGGATTTTGTGGTGGCCGGGCTTGAGCTTCTCCCCGCGCAGGTGCTGCGAGATTACCGCGCTGGTCGCAGGCTCGACGGCCACCGCAAGAATTTTCTTGCCCCTGGCCTGCTTGATGTAGCGGGAAACGCCGGTGATGGTGCCACCGGTGCCCACGCCGGACACCAGCACATCGATCTGGCCGTCCGTGTCGTCCCAGATCTCCGGCCCGGTAGTCTTGTAATGGATGGCGGGGTTAGCCGGGTTCTTGAACTGCTGCAACATCAGGTAGCAGTCCGGGTCGCTCGCCACGATCTGCTCGGCGCGGCGTATGGCGGCGTTCATACCCAGGTCGTCAGGCGTCAGCTCCAGCCTGGCGCCCAGGATCTGGAGCAGGCTGCGGCGCTCCAGGCTCATCGTCTCCGGCATGGTCAGCGTAATCGGGTAGCCGCGCGCGGCGGCCACGAACGCCAGTGCGATGCCGGTGTTTCCACTGGTCGGCTCGATCAGTTCCTTGCCCGGGAGGAGGATGCCGCGCTCCTCGGCGTCCCAAATCATGGAGGCGCCGATGCGGCACTTGACGGAAAAGGAGGGGTTGCGCCCTTCCACCTTACCCAGTACGGTGGCCGGCGCGCCCTCGGTGATGCGGTTCAGCCGGACGAGCGGCGTGCGGCCGATGCTCAGCGAATTGTCGAGAAAATATTGGCCCATGGCTTTCAGCAAGAGCTTCTAGCTTCGGCCCTCAAATTTCCCAGTTGGCGACGAAGCGTCTTTGCTTCTCGACCCAGCGGGCGGCCAGATCGGCAAAGCTCGTGCTGTCGATGATGTCCGAAACGGCCCGATCCACTTGCCGCCACAATTCGGTAAAGGGCGTCTCGACTGGAGGCCGCCGGCCCCGCCGGCCGCCACGATGGGCCGGGGTCAGCGAACCCTCCATGAAGCGCAGCACCTCGCCTAACATGATCGCCTGGGCCGGCCGCGCCAACAGGTAGCCCCCTTCGGCGCCCCGCCGGGACTGCACAAACCCCCCTTGCTTGAGCTGCGCCAAAATCAGCTCCAGGAATTTCTGGGGAATCTCCTGTCTGGCGGCGATTTCGGCAATCTTGACAGGGTCGGTTCCGCCGCGCTGCGCCAGGTATAGAAGAGCTTTGAGGGCGTAGTCTCCCTTGACCGAGATATTCATTCCGGCGCGCTCATCGCGTGGTTCCCGTACTAGAGATTACGGCAAGTCCGGCGGCGCGTCAATTGCGTTTCGCGGAGGTCATCTGCGGTGCCGGCGCTTCTTGGCCGGAGCCTGTGCGGGAGCGGCCAGACGCGCTTCGGCGGCGTCGTAGTAGGCGGCGAAGACCAAAGCCGCCGCCAGCAGCGCCAGCGGCGCCACTTGTGACAGCACACGGTCGAGCGAGGTTCCGATCCACCACTGGAGATCATTACGGCCGGCCAGATAGGCGCCCAGCAGGCCGGGCCGTACAGGTGTCGCACGACGAGCCATGCTCCCTCGCGGAGCCAGGCGTAAAGAAATCCCGCACCCAGCAGGAGGGACGCCGCCACCGCCGTGTCCGCATAGCCGGCGTAGTGGAAGGCCGCCAAGTCCGCCATGTGGATGCCCATCAGCATGCCGGTGAAGGTCAGAGCCACGGTACGCGACCCAAAGCGTCGGACGAAGTAATGAAAGCCCGCCGCGAGCGAAACGAAGAAGCAGGGCGAGAAGAACTTCGCCGCATGGCCCGCCGCTTCGCCCGCCCAGACGTAGACAAAGGTCGCGTAAAGCGGAACCACACCACTCCCGGTATGCTAGCGCAATTTTCCCCTGGGGCCGTGCTAGAATGTTCTCTCTCGGTTTCATCTGTTCACATTCTTTCCGGAGGAGACAATTTTCTATGGCAAGCGCAGAGCGAAAAAATCTAGGCCAGCCGGACGAGGTGAGGACCTTCGAGAAGGGGAGGTTGGAGCTGGTCAAAATCGGCGGCGGGGTCGTCGGGCGGCTCATCCTGGAGCCGGGCTGGAAATGGTCCGAGCACGTCAAGCCAATTGCGAAGACCCATTTGTGCGAGGCGCCGCATTTCCAGTACCACGTCTCCGGCCGGATGCACGTGGTCATGGCGGACGGCGCGGAGTTTGACGTCGGGCCCGGAGAGATCACCGCGCTGCCTTCGGGCCATGACGCCTGGGTGGTGGGCAATGAGCCGGTGGTGACGATCGACTGGGCGGGCGCCAGCAACTACGCTAAGGGATAGGCCGCGCGGAGGCCATTAGCGCTGCCAGCGGTAGATCTCCAGGTGCGGCCCGGCGTGGATCTTCTCCAGGTCCGCCAGGCGACGCCCGAGCTGATCCTCGTTCCACACCCCGCACGTTCGGCCATCGGCCGGTCGTCGAACCGGCCCCGCCACCCCTCGAGCGCTGTGAACTGCTGCATCAATTGCGGCCAAGCCACCGCCACCCACGCCCCGAACAAGGCCAGCAACAGAATCCTGTGCGTCTGTTTCCGCAATCAAGCTCCTCCGCCTGCCTTACACGCCCCAGCAGTAGTCTTCCACTACCTTGTCCACCGACTCGTCCCGCTCGGCCAGGCGCAGCAACTCCAAGCGGATGGAATCGACCAAAGCGTTCCAACTGGCTTCGAGCACGTTGTCCGAAACGCCCACCGTGGTCCAGCTCCGCTTCGAGTCGCTCCACTCGACCAGCACCCGGACGCGGGCGGCTGTTCCCCGGCGCGAATCGAGCACCCGGACTTTGTAATCGGTCAGGCGGATATCGGCGATCTGCGGGTAGAGCTTCGACAGGCAGCGCCGCAGGCATAAGTCCATGGCATGCACAGGCCCGCGGGCCGCGGCGGTAGCGCTGTGCACGCCGTCGTTGGCCCGCAGCGTCATGGTAGCCGTGGAGCGCATCCCTTCGTGGCCCTTCTTTTCCGTGGCGATCTTGAAGCTCTCCAGCTCGAAAAAGACGTGCTCCGGGTGTAGCGTCTCCCGCACCAGCAGCTCGAAGGTGCCCTCGGCCGTCTCCAGCTCGTAGCCCTCGTATTCGAGCTGCTTGATGCGGTCGAGCAGCTCGCGGCGGGCGGCGTCGCTGAGCTTGTCGCTCAGCCCCTTCTCCTTCAGCTTGTAAAAAATGTTGCTGCGGCCGGAAAGGTCGCTGATCAGAACGCGGCGCCGGTTGCCGACTTTTTCCGGCGAGACGTGCTCGTAGGTGGCAGCCTCCCGCAGCACGGCGCTGACGTGCACGCCCCCCTTGTGGGTGAAGGCGCTGCGGCCCACAAACGGCGCGTCGTTGCGCAGGGCCAGATTCGCCAGCTCACTCACGTAGGAAGCGGCCGAGGTCAGAAGCGCCAGCCGCTCCGGCCCGATCGTCGTGTGGCCCAGCTTCAGCTCCAGGATCGGGATGATCGAGCACAGGTTGGCGTTTCCGCAGCGCTCGCCGTAGCCGTTGATGGTACCCTGTACGTGGGTGGCGCCGTGCTCCACCGCAGCGATCGAGTTGGCCACCGCCAGATCGCAGTCGTTGTGGGTGTGAATGCCGATTACCCCGTCAAACCGGCGGCGCACCTCCTCGAAGATTTCGACCAGCTTCGTGGTCAGCGTCCCGCCGTTGGTGTCGCACAGCACCAGCGTGTCGGCCCCGGCCTTTTTCGCTGTTTCGAGCGACCGTAGCGCAAACGGAGCATTCGAGTTGTAGCCGTCGAAGAAGTGTTCGGCGTCGTAGATCACTTCTTTGCCATGGTCCTTCAGGCGCTTCACTGTCTCGGCAATGATGACCAGGTTCTCTTCTTCGCTGATCTTCAGCGCGCGCCGCGTGTGCAGGTCCCAGCTCTTGCCAAAGATGGTGACCACCGGCGTCCCGGCGTCGATCAGGCAGCGGACGTTGGGGTCGGCGTCGATCTTGTTTTTCGGGTAGCGCGTGGAGCCGAACGCCGCCAGCCGGGCGTGCTTCAGCCCCAGCTCGCCCAGCCGCTGAAAGAACTCCCGGTCCCGCGGGTTCGAGCCAGACCAGCCGCCTTCGATGTAGTCAATTCCCACCTCGTCCAGCTTGCGGACGATCATCAGCTTGTCGTCCACGGAGAAGGAAACTTTCTCGCCCTGGGCCCCGTCCCGCAGGGTGGTGTCATACGTCAAAATGCTCATAAAGCCTCAACCGCTCGTTTCTAGCGGCCGATGGCCACCGGCTGGTCCTGCGGCACGCCGACTTCCTTCCTGCGTTTCAGGAACGTCATCATCTCCCGCAGCCGGCCGCCCACCTGCTCGATGAGCTGGCGGCGGGCCTCCTCCCGCGTCGCCAGAAACTTCTTCCGTCCGCTCTTGTTTTCCTCGATCCATTCCCGCGCGAAGGCGCCAGACTGCACCTCGGCCAGGATCTTCTTCATCTCCCCGCGCACCGCCTGGTTGATGACCCGCGGGCCGCGCGTATAGTCGCCGTACTCGGCCGTATCACTCACCGAATAGCGCATGTAAGACAGCCCGCCTTCATAAATCAGATCTACGATCAGCTTTAGCTCGTGCAGGCACTCGAAATAGGCGATCTCGGGCTGGTAGCCGGCCTCCACCAGCGTCTCAAAGCCGGCCCGGATCAGCTCTGAAACGCCGCCGCACAGC
>JACQDG010000380.1 GCA_016201185.1 Acidobacteriota bacterium
AAAAGCGTGACGATCAGGGAGCGGCTCAAGTTGCAGTTGCGGGTGGAGTCGCTCAACGTCATGAACACGCCACGGTTCTACGCACCGCAGAACCTGTCGGTGGGCTCGGGCAGCTTCGGGGCCGTCACCCAGCAGGCCAACTTCCCACGGTTCGTACAGTGGGGGGCGCGCATTATGTGGTAGTGGCCCATAGTTAACGGGGATATCGAGGAGAGTGGGCGGCTGGCTCACTCTCCTCTTTTTGTAGGGAGGGTTCCAAGAGAGTGAGCTTGGTCGATGCCGTTAGGGCCGTGGGGCTGCTTCCTCCGAACACTGCTTCGCGGGAGCGGAGGAGCCGCTACTGCGCAAGTCTTGCCGGTTCTCTGGCCCTGGAAATCGCCGAAGGCTTGAGGTCCGCCGGGTTTCCTAACGTCAGGCCGGCTCGCGCCCGGCCGGGCGAAGCGAAGTCCTATAGCGGCCCGGGCCGTAACATAGCAGACGTAAGCAGCACCGACGAGCAGTATGGCCCGTTGCTGGCAGTTTCCATCAAGGTCATTGCGTTTCCGCCCTTTGGAAAGAATCTCAAGAACTGCTGCGAGGAGCTTCGCGCGGCGGCAAATGCGCTGCACTTGCGCTTCCCTTTTTCGGTGGTATGCGGGATAGTCGCTTTTCTGGCCGCTTCGAGCCCTGTAGACATCAAAGAAGGACGATGCTGGGTTCTCTTGCAGAGAGCTTCCAGACTCTTCGAGGAAATTAACGGCCGCCGGAGCCACAGGGACCCCGGTGAGCGGTTGGAAGATATCACCATGATGCTTTTTCAGCCGCCCATGCCCGAGGGAATCCCGACCTGGATTAAGCTTCTGGACGTGAAAACCCAGGGGGAGTTGTCCGAGGCGGAGTACTGCTGGAACCTGCGCGGGATTCACAACCATCGAAACCCGGGCGCCGCGATCGGACCTGCCCCCGATCAGATACAGCCCAGCTTCACCTCAGTTTGCGCCTGAGAACGCCCAGGCTAAAAGGACCTATTTCTTTTTCTTACCAGGGAAGCTCGTTTTTCTTTTGCAGCGTGTCCTCCAGGGTCTCGATCTCTTTCTGGATGGCAAGGGAAAACCTTTCGACGATCAGGTCCATCTCGCGCTGGGAGGACACCGGCGCCAGGGTGGCGATTCGATCGACGCACTCGGCGGCCAGCCGGCGGATACGAATGAGAGTCGTGATTTTCTCCATGTACGCCGTTCTCGGAGTCATCCTGCGCCCCTTCCGCCAAGTCAGCCGTCAAGGCGCAGCAGAATGGAACTGCGGCCTCAAAGATCGCCCCATGCTCTATGTAGGCGAAGCTAGAGGCGGTTCCGTTACCACGCCTCAAAGCATTCTTAGGGCCAGCAGGGTAGGAAAGCTGCCATTGGCTGACACGGCAATCCGGGTGGCCTAGGCGGGACTACAGCTGGGAGGCCAGTGTTACGCCAGGAGCTTCTGTATCACCTGCCCGCCGACGTCGGTGAGACGGAATTGCCGGCCCTGGAACTGGAAGGTGAGCCGGGTGTGATCCAGGCCCAGCAGGTGCAGGATGCTCGCCTGGATGTCGTGGACATGGAGACGCTCACCGGCGGGCGAGAAGCCCAGCTCGTCGGTTCCACCGACTACCTGCCCGGCGCGAATGCCGCCGCCGGTCATGAACAGAGTGTAGGCGTCAATGTGGTGATTGCGGCCGGCTTTGTTGCGCTCCCGGACCTCACCCATGGGGGTGCGCCCAAATTCGCCGCCCCAGATCACCAGCGTGTGGTCAAGCAGGGCCCGTTCTTTCAGGTCGCGGATGAGGGCCGCCGTGGGCCGGTCTACCTCGCGGCATACCTGATCGAGCGGCTGGCCGAGATCGGCATGGTGATCCCAGTCGGTGTGATAGAGCTGCACAAAGCGAACACCTCGCTCTACCAGGCGCCGGGCGAGCAGGCAGTTATTGGCATAGGAACTCTTGCCGGGCTCAGCGCCGTACGCCTCCAGCGTCTTCCGGCTTTCCTTGGAAAAATCGATCAGCTCCGGACCGCTGGTTTGCATCCGGTAGGCCATCTCATAAGCAGCAATGCGGGTGGTGATTTCGGAGTCGCCCGTCTCGGTTAGCTTGGCGAGGTTCAGGTCGCGGATGGCGTCCAGAGCCTGCTGCTGGGTGCGCTCGGTTATGCCTTTGGGGCTGGCAAGGTCGAGGATCGGATCGCCGCCGGAGCGGAACGGAACGCCCTGGTAGGGGGTGGGGAGGAAGCCGCTTCCCCACAGCGCCGCTCCCCCGCGGGGACCGCGTGGACCGGACTGCAGCACCACGAACCCGGGCAGGTCCTCCGACTCGCTGCCGATGCCGTAAGTTACCCAGGCGCCGATGCTGGGGCGGCCAAAGCGCGTAGACCCGGTGTTGATGAAACACTTGGCTGGGCCGTGGTTGAAATTGTCGGTGGAAACACCGGAAATGAGGGCAATGTCGTCCACCACGGAGCCGATATTGGGCAGAAGCTCGGAGATGTAGAGCCCGCTCTTGCCGTGCGGCTTGAACTCGCGGCGCGTGCCAAGCAGCTTGGGCGGCTCTTTGGTGAAGGAGTCCATGAAGGCGAAGCGCTTCCCCTTCAGCAGCGACTCGGGCGCGGTCTTGCCGTCGTACTCCTGCAGCTTGGGCTTGTAGTCGAAAAGCTCCAGTTGGCTGGGGCCGCCGGCCATGAAGAGATAAATGACGCTCTTCACCTTGGGAGGAAAATGCGGGGGCCGGGGCGCCATGGGATTGGCCGGTTTGGCAGTGTCTCCAAACAGGGCACGGTCAGTAAGCAGGGAGGCAAGGGCAATGCGACCAAGGCCCACACCGCAACGGCTGAAGAAGTGGCGGCGCGTTTCGAACTGCAAAAGACGATCCTCCAGCGTCATGGCTCGTTTCACTCCCTCGTCATGTAATCGTCCAGGTTGAGCAGCACGCGGGCAACCGCGGTCCAGGCGGCCACTTCCGGCAGTTCCTTGGGGTCGACCGGTTCCTCCTCGGAAGCGGTATTGCCGCCGGGGGAGGAGTCGAAGACCTGTTCTTTCACGACCAGCAAACTGGCGGAGGTGGGATCGGACCTATACTCACCGCGCTCGAGGGCGAGGAACCGGGCTAGGCGGTCGCGCTCGGCAGGCTTGGGGTTGCGTCCCAGAGCCAGCAGGAAGGCGTAATCCAGCCGCTCCTGATCGTTCGCTGGCGCTTCCTTCAGAACCCGCCGGGCCAGTGCTCGGGAGAACTCGATGTACGCCTGGTCATTGAGCAGTGTCAGTGCCTGCAGAGGGCTGTTGGAGCGGATGCGCCGCGAGCAGGTGGAGGTGGCGTCAGGCGCATCGAATAGAGCTAGGCCGGGATGCGGCGCCGAGCGGTAAAAAAAGGTGTACATACCGCGGCGGTAGCGGTCGGGTCCTGTGGCGGTAGGCCACTCCCGCTTCACTTGGGTCACCGCCATGGCGCCTTCTGGTATCGGCGGATAGACGCTCGGGCCCCCAATCGTGGGGGTGAGCAGACCGCTGGCCGTAAGCGCGGAATCGCGTAGGATCTCCGCTTCGAGCCTCATTCTGGACTGGCGCGCCAGCAGGCGGTTGTAAGGGTCGACTTCTTCCAGGTCCGGGCGGCGGCGTGAAGACCGGCGATACGCAGCCGACGTGACGATGAGGCGGTGCAAAGCCTTCTGGCTCCAGCCGCGGGCCACAAATTCGGTGGCGAGCCAGTCGAGCAAGTCAGGATGCGTGGGTTTGGCGCCCAGCAACCCGAAGTCGTTCTCAGTTTCCACCAGGCCTTTACTGAAATAAGCCTGCCACATGCGATTCACGGTCACGCGCGCGGTCAGCGGGTTGCCCGGGTCGACTAGCCATCTGGCCAGGTCGAGGCGGGTTCCCGTGACGGACCTGGCAGAAAGCACCGCGGGAACGCCCGGGTACACCGGGGCGCCCCGTCGCAGGAAGTCCCCGCCCAGGTGGACATAGGTCTGGCGGGGTTGCGGGAGCTCGCGCATGATGAGCGTGCTGGTGATCTTCGGCTCGCGCTGGCGCAGGGCGGCCAAATTGGCGACGCGCTCCACGAGACCAGGATCCTCGTGCTTGGGCGGGGCGCCGGGCTCGAGTCGTTTGGCAGCGAGAGCCTCCACATAGGCTGCCAGCTCGCGGCTGAGCATGGCCACTTGCGCTCGGAACGCTTCCCGGCGGGCCGTCTCCTGGGGTGTCGGCAACTCCAGCACGGGGCGGTGAAAGTTGTAGCGCTCGGCTTCGGTCGAGATCTCGTCGGTGTTGTTGAAGAAGGCCAAGAGCTGGTAGAACTCCCGTTGGGTGATGGGGTCGT
>JACQDG010000381.1 GCA_016201185.1 Acidobacteriota bacterium
CATCGCCCAGCACCATCGCCTTGAGAACCCCTCCAGCCCTGCTTTCGACTCCAAGCAAGACATCCACGCGCCTTTCCGCCCATTCCCTGACTAGCCAGATCAGCCCCAGGAAAGGGTTGCCGCGCCGGCCCTCGAGCCGGCTGATGGGAACACCGGCTCGAACCGAAGCCAACATCTGGATGTCCTGGCGTTCGAGGAAGCTCACGCGGTTGAAGCTACCGGGGTTTTCGAAGTTGCGCGGGCGGCGGAGGCGGGCGAAGAACTCGATGTGGTCGGCGTAATGGAGCTCGACGGGAGGCTCGCCGACCCGGCGCACCACCGTTACACGCACGCCGCCGCGAACTCGGGTGCTCTGGCCGAGAGATTCCAGCGCAAGGACGAACTGGTCCCGGTCTTGCCGCACCGTGGGCGGGACCCGCACCCATCCCCGCAGCCGGACCGGATCACCCGGATCCCGCTTCTCGCGCTCGATCACGCTGCTGAGAAGATCCGGGTCGACCGGTGCGGGCAGAGAAGCCCAGAGCGCTCCTGCCAGGACGAAACCCGCCAGGCAGGCGGCCCCGACGGCCCGGCTAGCCCCCCACCGCAGGCCGAGCAGGGCCAGCGCCAGAAGGAGCAGAATGGGAACGGACAGTTCCCGGAAGGAAAACGTGGCGTACTGCGCCGCCACAATGCCCGCTGCAAAGGCTGCCAGCGGGGCAACCAGCGGGTATTTCATCCGGTTTATGGGCTAATTAGCTGGACCACACTTTCAATATGGAACGTTTGTGGGAATAAATCAACGAGTTTCACGGAAAGAATCTGAAAGCCGGAAGCCAGGAGCGCCTTGAGGTCGCGAGCCAGGGTGGCCGGGTCGCAGGAGACAATGGTGAGCCGGCGGGGGCGCAGCCTCGCCAGCGCGGTCGTAACGGGGCGTCCCAGGCCGGCCCGGGGCGGGTCGGCCAGCAAAAAATCGACGGGATCGGCGAAGGATTCCAAGAAGTGCTCGGCCGAGCGGTGACGAGCCTCCACCGTCACGCCGACCCGCTGGGCGTTGAATTCCAGGTCACGGGAGGCGCTGCTCGAGGCATCGACGCCCACCACGCGGGAGAATCGCCGGGCCAGAGGCAAGGTGAACAATCCCACCCCGGCGTAGAGATCAACCGCCGTCCCGCCGCTCTAGGCTCCCACGACCAGCTCCGGTAGTAGCGCCGCCAAGAACCGGTTGACCTGGAAGAAAGACCGGCTGCTCACCCGGAACAGATCGCCGCCGGCCGGATAATCCATGAAATTCGCGCGGCAAAAACCCGGGATTTCTTCCGCACACCAGTCAAAAAAGCGCCGGGCCGGTGGACGGGTGGTCTCGAGGACGGTCAACTGTATGTCATTTTCGTTGGTGAAAAGCTCGATCTCGCGCAGGAATTCCGGGAAGCGCCGGCCCGGACCCATGCGCGCCAGGGCGGCAACGGCCCGATTGATGGCGGGTGAGCAGATGGGGCACGCGTCGATGGGCTCGAGGCGATGGGTGCCGAACTGGAAATAACCGATGGCAAACCGGCTGCCGTGCTTGTAAAGGCGCAGTTGCGCGCGGTTCCGATAGCCCCACGGCTCTCCGGCGACGATCTCGACCGGACCAGGCCACTCGATCTTCCCGATCCGGGCCAGGGTTTCGACGAGGATGCTGCGCTTGAATTCGAGCTGCCGCTCGTAGGGAATGTGCTGGTAATGGCAGCCCCCGCATTGCGCAAAGTACGGGCAGGGCGGCTCGACTCTCCATTCTACCGGGGCATCGAGCGATACCAGGCGGGCCGAGACGAGGTCGGCCGATTCTCTTTCCGCCTCGACCGTCACCCGCTCGCCCGGCAGTACGAAGGGCGCCAGCACTACTCGACCGTTCCACCGGCCCAGCCCTTGGCCGCCGTAGACCAGCTTTTCGATTTCCAGCGGGAATGTCATCGAGCCTGACCGTTCATTTCTCACTATAGAATGACTACGAGAACGGCAGGCGAATCGTGAAAATAAAGGTGTGGTTAAAGGTGTGGTTAAAGGCGTGGAAGTGCGTGGCAGCGATTTGAAAGCCGGTTCCCAGGGTCAGGCCCAATCTGCCGCGCAATGGGATGCGGCCTACCACCAAACCAGGCGTGAGAAACACTTGCTTCTTACCGGCCCGGTCGCCGTTTAGCCAGTAGGTGGAGTTGACTTCCAATTCAGGCCAAAGTTTCCTATGGAGCCGGTATTGAAATGCCGTATTGTGGGACACCGGCCTGCCGAGCCGGTCGCCGTCGGCCGTCGGCAGGCCGACGCCGAGGGTGCTCAGCACGCTGAAATCTCCCCAGCCTTTCCCAAGTGCGATGGTAGGTGTGATCACCGGGTGCTCGGCGCCGTTCTTGTTCGTGCCCGTGGGCACAGTGCCGCCGAGGAAAGCCGTGACGATATAGTTTCCTCCTTCTTCGTTTTCGGCTGCCAGCCGGTACTTCACGAGAAAGGAAAAGTCGCCCCAGCCGTCCAGGACGCTCGAGCCGCTATGGGCGAGGTAAGAGGGAATCCCGAGGATGATCTCGACCCGCTCCGCGGGGATTAACTCAAGCCCCTTGCCCCCTCCGTAGATCGTAGTCGTGTCACCGCCCGGCGGCCGTTGCTGCCGGGAGATATCATACCGGAACTCCTGCTCCAGCCTGGGCGTGACGGTCACCACCGGTGTGATCCAATGGGGTTGCTCGGCCTGGGTGCGCGAGACCAGCTTGAACCAGGCAGTTCCGAGGGAGCTTTGCTGGTCCTCACCCGCGAAGGAGGCAACGCACGTCAGAAGCCAACCGGCGAAGAATAGGCACGCAGAAAGGTTTGTCATATTTAAAAGACAATGTTGCTATTATAAGACAAGGAGACGCTCGCATGTCAATGCAACACCGGCTGGCGGAGGTCCGGCAAAAACGGGGCCTTTCGGCCGCCGCTCTGGCGGCGCAGGCCGGGGTGAGCCGCCAGACCATCTATGCCATCGAAGCGGGCCAATATGTGCCCAATACTCTGGTGGCGCTCCGCTTGGGGCAGGCCCTCGGGGTGGCGGTCGAGGAGCTGTTTCGTTTGCAGCGCGAGCCGGGCCCCGCAAGAGGGAGCCGCCAAGTGGAGCTGCTGGCGGCGGAAGGCGCCGTGGAAGCGGGCCAGTCGGTGCGCTTGTGCCGGGTGGGCCGGCAACTCGTCGGTGTCTTTGCCCCGCCGTTTCCCGCCGAGCTGCCGGCGGCCGATGGGGTGGTGGTGAAGGCCGAAGGTTCCCGCGCTGCCGTCATCGAGCCCTTCCGCGCCGAAAAGGAGATGGAGAAGCGGCTGCTGGTGGCGGGCTGCGACCCAGGCATGGCGGTTCTGGCGCGGCACTTGGCCCAGCAGAGCCCCCTGGAATTGATCACCGCCGGATGTTCCAGCCTGCAAGCGTTAGAGTGGCTGCGAGACGGCAAAGTGCACATCGCCGGCTCTCATCTCTCCGATGAAGCAAGCGGCGAATCGAATTTGCCCATGGTGAAGAAACTCTTTCCCCGGGGCGGCTACCGGGTGATCACTTTCGCGTTATGGGAGGAGGGCCTCGTGGCAGCGCGGGGCAATCCGAAGGGGGTTCGCGGCATCGAAGACCTGGCCCGCCAGGACGTAACGCTGGTGAACAGGCAAGCCGGAGCGGGGAGCCGTTTCTTGCTGGACCGGGCTTTGCGGCGGGCGGTAATTCCGGCGACGAAGGTCCGAGGCTACGACCAAATTGCCCCCGGGCACATGGCCGCCGCCTGGCACGTTTACGCCGGCCAGGCCGACTGCTCGATCGTCACACGGGCCGCCGCCCGCGCCTTTGGCCTGCCTTTCCTGCCGCTCGCGCAGGAGCGATACGACCTGGTCATCCCCAGGCGCTTTTTCGAGCTTCCCGCGGTCGATGCCTTACTCGACACCATGAGCCGCCTGGCGTTCCGCCGGGAACTGGAGGCGCTGGGAGGCTACGATACCAGCCAGACCGGCACAGTGCAGGCTTAGTTTCGCCAACGGGCCGGTGGCCCGAGTTGTCCCACCGGCACGCCGCACTATAGAATCAAAAATTGAGCCTCTTGATTTCCCTATGAAACCACGCTTGTTTTCCGGCATCCAGCCTTCCGGCAGCTTGCACATCGGCAATTATCTGGGAGCGCTGAAGAACTGGGCCCGGATCCAGCATGACTACGAAAGCATCTTCGGCATCGTGGACCTGCATGCCATCACCGTTTACCAGGACCCGGACGAGCTGCAGAAAAGGATC
>JACQDG010000390.1 GCA_016201185.1 Acidobacteriota bacterium
CACCGCAAGGGCTTGGTTCCACTCAAGCAGGACGCGCACCTCATCCTGCCCGGTGGCGAGCATCGCGTCGCCGGCTACACCGAAGCCAGCCGCGGCTGCAAGCATCTTTGCCGCCATTGCCCGATCGTGCCGGTCTACCAGGGTCATTTTCGCGTGGTGGATCGCGACGTAGTGATGGCGGACATCCGGCAGCAGGTGGCGGCCGGCGCCCGGCATATCACTTTCGGCGACCCGGATTTTTTCAACGGTGTGGGCCATGCGGTGGCCATCGTCCGCTGGTTGCACGAGGAATTCCCCGCCCTCACCTACGACGCCACCATCAAGATCGAGCACCTGCTGAAGCACTCCACGCACCTGAACACACTGCGGGAGACCGGCTGCCTGTTTGTGACGAGCGCCGTCGAGTCGATCGACGACGGGGTGCTGGCGCTGCTGGACAAGGGCCATACCCGCCGCGATTTCGTCGAGGCGCTGCGGCTCTGCCGTAAGGCCGGCCTCACGATGTCGCCGACGTTCGTTCCCTTCACGCCATGGATCACGCTGGAGGGCTACCGCGAGCTGCTGGCTCTGCTGGCCGAATTGGACCTGGTCCCCAACGTGGCCCCGATTCAGTTGGCGATCCGGCTGCTGATCCCGGCCGGCTCCCGGCTCCTGGAGCTGCCCGCGGTGCTTTCGCTGGCCGGCGAGTTTGACCAGCACGCGCTGAGCTATCGCTGGGTCCATCCAGACACCCGGATGGATGAGCTGTGCCGCGACATTCAGGCGCTGATCAAGCAGGGCAAGGGCCGCCGGGCCACGCGGCAGGAAATCTTCCGGGAGGTGTGGCGGCTGGCCTACCAGGACACCGCCCCTGGCCCGGCCCCCGCCCTGCCCGACACGCTCGACCGGCTCGACCGCGCCGCCATCCCCTACATCAACGAGCCCTGGTACTGTTGAGCCGAGCCGACCGAAGAGCAGGCTGCTCTTCTCTGAACGAGGCGCGCACCTTCACCTGGAGGACCCAGGACCCCACTACCGACAGTCGAACTACCGGGCGGTAGGGAGACCTCGGTTATCAAAATTGCAAAGCTCTCCAGCCCAGCCTTGCTCTTGCAAATAGCCACATGCGTACACGCTTACGCATAGAATAGAGACATGAATAAGCTCCATCCGCAACAACTCGGGCGCTTCGTCCCTTGCCTCCTGGAGAGCTGCTTCATCCGCTTAACTGTGCGCATGATTGGGGCTACAAAGAAGATGGTCCAGGGGTTGCTCTTGTATGTAAGCGTGGTCTGCGCGCGGTGTTATTTTTTGCAAGTACCGGAAGTGGCGCCCGGGGAAGAGTGAAAGGACCGTGGCTACATCCCAGAAACAGATTTTGATCTTAGGCGGAGGTTTCGCAGGTGTCTATACAGCCATGCACCTCGAGAAGATACTCCAGCTGGAAGAAGCATCCATCTGCCTGGTAAACCAGGAGAACTATTGGGTCTACCAGCCGTTGCTGGCGGAGGTCGTTTCGGGATCCATCGGGTTGACCGACACGGTTTCTCCCATTCGACGCCTTTGCCCGCGCACTAGGCTGGTCATGCGCGAGGTCGAACAAATCGACCTGAAGAACAGAGTAGTCACGGTCAGCCCCGGCTTCCGGCCGCGGATAACGCAGATCACCTATGACTACCTTGTGATCGCCCTGGGAACCATCACCAATTTTTACGGGATGCCCGGCATGCTGGAGCACGCCAGGCCGTTCAAGACCCTCGCGGATGCCGTATCCTTACGGAACCACGTCATCCGTGCACTGGAAGAGGCTGATTTCGAGTCCGATCCGGAACTGCGCAGGAAACTCCTTACCTTCGTTGTGGCTGGAGGAGGTCTTTCCGGAGTGGAGGTCATAGCAGAACTCAACGATTTTGTCCGGAGCGTGGCGCGTCACTACCCCCACGTCCCTAGGAACGAGATTCGCTGCGTGTTGATTCATTCCCGCCCTCGTATCCTGCCCGAAATGGTCGAGGGGCTGGCCCTCTTCGCCGAGAAGTTGCTCACCAAGAGGGGTGTGGAGATCCGGCTGAACGACCGGCTCAAGGCCGCCACTTCGGAAAAGGCGATCTTGAAATCGGGGACGGAGATTCCCACCAAGACCATCGTTTCCACCGGGCCCTTGGCGCTGGCCCCGGTGCTGCAGAACCTGGATTGCCCCAAAGACCAAGGCCGGCTGCTCGGCAACGTGCATCTCGAGTTGCAGGACTATGAGGGGCAGGTCTGGGTTATAGGGGACTGCGCTTCCCTCAAAACCGTGTCCGGGAATTCGGTTCCGCCCACCGCCCAGCACGCTATTCGGGAGGCGAAGACCGTAGCTGCTAATATCACCGCCGCGATTCGAGGAGGCAATCGCGCGGCTTTTGCGTTTGAAGGGCTGGGCAAGCTGGGATCCCTGGGCCACCACTCGGCGATCGCGGAAATCTTTGGCATACACGTTTCGGGCTTCCTGGCGTGGCTTATTTGGCGGATGATTTACCTGATGAAGATGCCTGGCTTCAACCGGAAAGTCCTCATCGCCACGGACTGGTTGATGGGGCTTTTGTTTCCGCCCGACCTGGTTCAACTTAAGGTCACCGGGACCTCGGGTGTTGCCGAACAATACTTCGAGCCGGGCGAGATCGTATTCAACCAAGGGGACTTGGGGGATAGCGTCTATGTCATTCAGGAAGGAGAGTGCGAAGTTCTTCGGGAGAAGGACGGCAAGCAGGAGCAGCTCGCCATTTTACGGACTGGAGAGTATTTTGGCGAGATGGCACTGCTGTCGGACGCCAGCCGGAACGCGACCATACGAGCTCGCACCGCCCTGCGGGTTCTGCTGATTGCAAAGGCGGATTTCAACAAGCTCCGATCCAATGTGCCGGCCTTCGGCGCCGTTTTCGCGGCATTGGCGCAGGAACGCGCCGAGGACCGGTAAGCCCAACTCGGGTCCGCCACCCCAGCCCATAGAACGGTGAGCGTGGCGATTCGCTTTTGTTCACGAATGCTGCGGTATGATGCTATCTGTAAGCTCGGTTCGATTACAGATGGGCAGGGGATGGAAACGGCGTTCCACTGCACTGGCAATCGCCTTGGCCAGCGCGCTGGCTGCTTATCTCCTGGCCCAGGTTCATTTCTTCCAGTTGGTTCAACTCAAGGCCCTGGATGCCCAGTTTGTTCTGCGCGGCCGTTTGCCCACTTCCAGGATCGTTCTGGTCACCATCGATCAGAAGTCCATGGATACGCTGCCGGAGCTGAGACTCTTCTGGCATCGATACTTTGCCGAAGCGATTCGGGCGGCTGCCGATGGAGGAGCAAAGGTCGCCGCCCTGGACGTGACGTTCGCCATACCAGTCACGAAATGGGAGCCCGACAACGACCGGATCCTCGCGGAGGCCGTAAGCACGACTGCGCCGGTGATGCCGGTGGTGTGCGCTTACGTGCCTTCCATACTGGACAGACAGAAAGATTGGCCGGTACCCCTTAACATTATTGCTTCCGCGTTGGGCCTGGCTGCCTTCGCCAATCTGACCGTGGACCCCGACGATTTTGTGCGAAGCCAGGAATTGATCGAGGCGCCGGCGCCCGGGAACGATGTTCCGCTAGCCCGCTCGATGGCGCTCCGGGTCGCGGAAAAATATCTCGGCTCCGACGCGCAATTGGAGAACGGGCGCCTGATGCTGGCCGGCAAACCGATCCCGATCACACCGCAACGGACGATCCGGATCAATTACGCGGGGCCGCCTGGCGCATATCCGCGGGTGTCGCTCTCGGACTTCCTCGAGACCGCGCACAGCGGCCGCCAAGATGAGATCAGGAAGTGGGTGGAAGGAAAGGCAGTGTTGATCGGTCCGGACGATCTCGAGGACCGCCATGCCACGCCCTTCTACACCTTTTTTGCCGGACCGCGCTGGAATACGGCCGGCGTTGAGATCATGGCCCACGCGCTTGAGACCCTGCTCGACCGGCGCTTCCTTGTTCCGGCGCCGCGGTTTGTTCGCATTTCACTGCTGCTGGCGTTCAGCATACTGACAGTTGTGATTACGGCATCTCTGCCGGTGACCCCTGCCATTCTCTGGTTCGTCGCTTTGCTCGTTGCGGGCGGTATCAGCACTCACCTCTTGTTTCGCTTCGGGCTGTTGGTGCCCACTGTGGAAATTGCTCTGGGCTGTTTCCTTGCTCTTGTGGCCGCCAGCATCTATCGTTTTCTTACCGCCGAAAAGCGCGGTGCGCTGTTTCACAATGCCATCGCTCTCTTCGTCGGCAAGCAGCTTGCCCGGTCCCTCGACGCGGGAGAAGAGATATCGTTGTCCGGCAGCAGCCAGTTCGTGACGATCCTTTTTTCCGATATCCGCGGCTTCACCGCATTCTGCGAACAGAAGGATCCGGCGATGGTCGTTAAGTTGCTCAACAAGTATCTGGCCGATATGGTGTCGATCATTGTCTCCCATCAGGGGCACGTTAATAAGTTCATCGGTGACGGGATTCTGGCCGTGTTTTCCGACGTGGACGGCGCCACGCAGGGCGACCATCCGTCACGGGCCGTGAGGTGCGGGCAGAAAATGGTGAGCTTGCCGGGCCAGTTTCGCACAGGCGTCGGGATCAACAGCGGGCCGGTTGTAGTTGGGAACGTAGGCTCGCCGGATAAAATGGAATACACGGTTCTGGGTGACACCGTCAACGAGGCCTCCCGGCTCGAGAGCCTCAACAAAGAGCTGAAAACGCAAATGGTGATAGGCGAAGCCACGAACGTGCTGCTCGAAGAGGGGATCGAAACTGTGTGCCTGGGCGCCATTCCGATTCGCGGAAAAGCCGAGGCGATGAGCGTGTATACCC
>JACQDG010000391.1 GCA_016201185.1 Acidobacteriota bacterium
CGGCCGACCCCTACCAGCTCCACCCGTTCCTCGATGTAGTTCGCCAGGGCGGCCACGGTCCACCGGGCATTTTCGGCGGCGATCACCGCATCCATCAAGCTGACCGTTCGGCTGAAAATCCGCTCGATCTTTTCCTCCACCGCGATCATGAGGTTGACAATCGCCAATGAATCCAGTTTTCCGGACTCGCCAAAGAGAATGGTATCCGGCGATTTCTCCAGCGCCTGTTCCGGCTCCAACATCCCATTGACCTCGCCGATGGCGTCGTATATAGCCTTCGTTATCAGTTCGTGACGGTTCATTTGCCTCTCCCGATTACGCGCCCGCGGCCGGGTCTATCGGCCAAGGCGGCAGAGTGTTAGCAGAGAAAAACCTCAACTGACGTGACTCTCCATTTCACGACGCAGCCCGGAAGGCAGTGTTTCGAAGCCGTCCAGCTTGAGCTTCAGGTTAAGAGTCATAACAATCTTGCCCGGAACGCCCATGACCGTGGCTCCGGGCGGCACATCCCGGGTTGCCACCGAGCCGGCTGCGATCGTCGCCCAGGGGCCCACTTTCACTTCCGGCAGGATCGTGGCATTTGTTCCGACATAAACGCCATCCCCCAGCCGCACGCGAGCATTGACTACGGCATTCGGGGCCAGGACGCAGCAGCGACCCAGTTGAGATTCGTGCCCCACGGCCGCTCCCATAAAGATCACCGATCCATCGCCCAATGAGACTTCGGGACCGACGGTAGCATTTTGGTAGACGATAATGTCCTTGCCAAATTCCACGCCGGCGGTATCAACGCTCGGGCTGATCAAGGCGGCAAATGACAAACCGTATTCTTCCATCTTGCAGTGGGCCGCCCAGCGCTTTGCGGTGGTCCTTGCAACCAGGTTTATGACTTCGGCCCAATCCGCGCTGGCCTGCGCCAGCATTGCGAAAGGGCCGGCCACCTCCACTCCGAGAATCGATCGGCCGTGTTTGGCGGCATCATCGTCGAGAAGGATGAGGCGGTCCCAGCGGCCTTGTTTTTGGTTGATCACCTGGGCGAGCCGTACGCCCTCAGAATTCCCGGCCCCACAGAGATAAAGGGTGGTCATCGGATCGTTTCTCCCGGACGGATTCTCTTGGCTGCGCCGGTCATCCAGTCCTTGCAATTCTGGCATCGGACGGGCAACTGGTCGAAGTGGTGTTTCAAGTGGTGGTCGCGATAGAGGCCCAGGCGTTGCCATAAAACGGCCAGGGGCTCCTCCCAGGCGTTCCCCGCGCACTCCTCCCCTTCGGTGTCGCCGGAGCATCGGGGCACCCGCCCGTCCCAGAAGACGTGCATCATCGTGATGGCCCACGGGCAGGGAATGCGGTCTTCTGGGGGGAGGCACAGGGGCGTCTCGAAACGCCCGCCCCAGCTCAGCTTGTTGCGCACCTTCAGAGTCGCGCCCCGCTCCAACCAGTAAGCGCAGAACGCCTCGAGTTCATGCTCGTTCTCGTCCATCTCGATGAACTGAACCTGTATCTCCGGCCCGGTACGACGGGCGCGCCGTGCGGCCAGGAGATATTCGACATTGGCGTATAGCCGGTCCCGACTGCCGCCGACTCGAATCCGCTCATAGGTGTCGCGCGAAAACCCATCGATCCCAAAGACCACCAAATTGACGCCGGAGTCCAAAATGGGCCCGGCTAGCTCCGGGCTGAGCAGCACGCCGTTGGTATTCAGGTTCAGCGAGCGGAGTCCCACCGACTTGCCGTAGGCCAGTATCCGCAGGAGCAAATCGGGTTCCAAAAGCGGCTCGCCGCAAAAGGAGAACCAGCATTCCGTGGAGGGCGAGGTAGCCGCGATCTGGTCGGCGCATTTCTTCCAGAGCTCAAACGGCATCTTTCCCTTCGGCCGCTTCATGGTCGGCTGGTGGCACATGGCGCAGGTGAGGTTGCAGTCGGCGCAGATTTCCACTGCGAACTTCTTCGGAAAGGATATTTCGCTCAGCGTGCGGGCGATCGTGGCCAGTTGAGGGTCATACATGCGGGGTCACCTCTTTTCCTCTCATTGACGCCTTTGATCCTGTCTGCAACGCGGCCAGGGAGGGGCGCGATAAGAGAGAGACGTTTCCGAGAAAAGATCTTATTATCGGCTCAACGTGGTTACCGTTGAGGCGCCGCCGCTTCGCGAATCATCTCGGCGCCGTGATGATCGAGGCCAGTTGAGCGCGAGCCTGGAGAATGCCGTCCGGATCCTGGTTCCAGTGGTGAAAGCAATTTGCGGCGGCATTCCCCGGATCCGGATTGCCGGCGCACGCCACTTGTATGACAATCTGTTTGGCGCGTGAAGGGTCGCGGCTGGCCGCCAAAGCCAATAACTCGTAGTCCTCCATGCCGTCACGAAGGGCCTTCAGCCGGAGGCTGGGAATGGGCCCATACACGGATGCTGACGAGGCCTGGCCGTAGGCATTCTGCGGGATGAGATAATTGACTTCCTTGCCAGGGTAAACCAGCATCCCGTCCCCGTTGAAACAAGAAGCACCCGAGCGATACGAGCAAGGATCTGTCCAGGGGCTGGCGCCGCGGGCCTGGATTTCTTCCCAGTAAGCCGTGGTCCAATACAGCAGACCGGTCAGCCCGTACCGAAAGTTGATCCAGGGAAAAATGCGAAAGTTGAGGAGCGGAAAATCAATCTGCCAAAAGGGGCTGGGATTTTCGATGCCGGGGGCCAATGCGTTGAAAGACCAGATCTGATTCCGTGCAGCCTGCCTTTGAGCCGAAGCTACCGGGTCGAAGGACCAGCCGGCCATGATGAGAATATTGAGATGGCCGTAAAGATAGCTGGCCACGCCGGGCTTATAGAACTGGGCAGTCACTGCAGCGTTATAATTCGGATTCGCCTGGTGGATCAAATCGGCCAAATCCCGCGCCAGTTGGAATTTCGCCGGCGTGTCCGGGTCATCCACTTGGCGCAACCAGACCTTGTTCAAGAAACCTCGACTGGACAGCCATTCGTAAGCATCGCGTAAGTAGTTGATCGCCCCGGCACGATCGGCGCCCAAAGGGTCAGCAAAAGGCGATGTCGTATTGAAGTACAACTTGTAGTCGCTGACTTCAGGCCTGGCGAGCCAAGACTCTAGCACCGCCTCCCCTTCCGGATTGGGAACAATATGCCCCGTGGAGTCAATACTGAAGCCCACGTTGAAAGGCGACTCCGGCATCAACCGGTGCGCGAGTAGGTCCTCGTCCATCGCCTTAGCCAGACTGAGGTGCTGTGCTCCGCCCGGCACATAGCCGTAGTAACTCACAGCTCCGCGCCGATAGCCGGCGTCATAGTCGTGAAAGGCAGAGCGCAAGGAGGGGGCTTTAGGGAGTTCGAAATCCCAGACCGTAACCGAGAACGGCACGTCCGCCAGCTTAATGCCGGCGTCCCGCGTCACGGTGACATTTCCTGTGTAGACG
>JACQDG010000392.1 GCA_016201185.1 Acidobacteriota bacterium
GAAGGCGTGCGCTTCGAGTTCCTGGGGGCGCCGGTGCGGCTCATCGGCAACGGCTCGGGGCGCGTGGCGGAAATCGAGTGCCTCCGGATGGCCCTGGGAGAGCCGGACGAAAGCGGGCGGCCGGCCCCGGTTCCCATCGAAGGCTCGGAGTATCGGATTCCGGCCGACCTGGTGGTGGCGGCGATCGGACAAAGCCCCAACCAGACGCTGCAACGGGCCACGCCCACGATCATCACGAGCCGCGGCAAAATCGCCGTGGATGAGACGGGCCAGACCAGCGTCCCCCGCGTGTTTGCCGGCGGCGACGTGGCCCGCGGCGGGTCCACCGTCATCCTGGCAATGCGCGACGGGCGAGCCGCTGCCGAAGCGATTCACCGGCTGTTGAGCGAACGTTCCTCGGGAGACCTAAAGTGAACCGCATCGTGCAAAAGGAGTGGCTGACGCCGGAAATTGTCCGGCTGCGCGTGGAAGCGCCGCGGATCGCGAAGCGGTGGAAGGCCGGGCAATTCGTGATCATCCGGCCCACGAAGGAGGGCGAGCGAATTCCTCTTACTATCGTCGAAGGATCCCAGAACGACGGAACGATCACCCTGGTCGTCCAGGTGGTGGGAAAAACGACCGCCGTGACGGCGAACCTGAAGGCAGGTGAATTCCTGGAAGACCTGCTGGGGCCGCTGGGCGAGCCGGCCACGGTGAAGCTGTTCGGCACGGTGCTGTGCGTGGGCGGCGGCGTGGGCGTGGCGGAAGTATTGCCGGTGGCGCGGGCCTTGCAGAGCGCCGGCAATCGCGTCATCGCCCTGTGCGGCGCCCGCTCGGGGGGGAAGATGATCCTCGACGCGGAGCTGCAGGAAGCGGCTGACGAGCTCCTGTGGGCCACCGACGACGGCAGTTCCGGCTTCCACGGTAATGTGGCCGAGCTGATGCGCTTCTGGAAGTGGGATCGCTCGGCGCACGTGGACGCGGTCTTCTCCATCGGGCCGATTCCGATGATGAAGGCGGTCGCCGTCCTGACGCGCGTGTGGGAAGTGCAATGCTTCGCCAGCCTGAATCCCATCATGGTCGATGGAACGGGAATGTGCGGCGGCTGCCGCGTCAGCGTGGGCGGAAAGGTCCGCTTCGCCTGCGTGGAGGGCCCCGAGTTCGACGCACACCAGGTGGATTTCGACGAGCTGGCCATCCGGAACCGCGCCTACTTCGAGCAGGAGAAAATGGTGGCGGAGCGGCACGAGTGCATGATCGGGCTCGGGCGCTAACCGCGCCTGAGCTGCAAGAACCCAGCGGCTTCAGTAGATCATCTGGCGGACATCGTAGGGCGCCACCTTCACTCCCTTTTCTTTCAGGAACCCCAGCCCCCGGCGGAGTCTTTCCATCTCTTCTTTGGCCGAGCCTTCGAGGCCGCCCTCAAAAGAAACCAGGGGGGAGAGGTAGACCAGGTCTCCGGAGTCCAGCGGGACGCTTTCAAGCAGGCGGATTGTTTCGCAGACGTGAGCGGCGCCGAAGAGGGGCTCCACTCCGGTTAGAAAAATCAGCCCGACACACAGGCCTGTTTCTTTCAGGGCATTCACGGCCGCCACGATGTTGGCCGCGCGGGAACGTTTCTGGTAGTGCGCCAGCAGCCGGTCGTGGCCGCTTTCAGCGCCGATGTAAAGGCGTCGGAAGCCCCTTTCCCGGAGCCCCTCCAGTTCCCGGCCCGTTTTCCTGGCAGCCGATGCCGCTTCACAGAACCCATAAAAAGGCCGGCCCGGGAAGAACTCCTTGGCAATGTTCATTGCTTCGAGCAGCCGCGCTTGCCGGACGCCGAGGATATCGGCATCGCCCAGAAAAATGCCGCGGCGCAACAGCACCGAATCTCCCAGGAAACCCTGAACGTCCCGGACGTGCTCTCGAAACTCCGCCGCCGTGCGGACCCGGTAATGGTGGTCGCCGTAAAACTGGCAGAAGGTGCAGCGGTTCCAGGCGCAGCCGACGGCAGCCTGGAGAAAGAGGGACAGATATTGGTCTGGAGGCAAGATGGCAACCTTGCCGTAGGTCCGGTCGAAGACCAGGCGGTCTTCAACCGGATCGTACTTCTGGATCCGGGCAAACACCTCCGCGACAATCCGACCCGCGTCAAGCCCGGTGGCCCGCTGCCTGGCCGCAAAAACCAAACGATCCGCTTCCGCCAGGCTCAGAGGAACGATCTGTTTGCCCTTCTGCGGATCGGAAAACTTCTCTACGGCTCTCCCGCTCAGTCCCCGCCAAAAGTGAGAATGCCCGTTGAAGGCCGTCACCAATCTCCCGGCGCGATCGAAGGTGTAAGTCTCCGACTCGCTGAACATCAGCGCCAGGTGCGTCGGAGTGCTGTCTACCTGGACGGATTCTGCTCCTTGGCCTTCCTGCCGCAAGGTGAAGTGGATGGTCGGGGCGGCCATAAGAATCGAAACGAAAGAGGCCGTGCTTTGCACACGGCCTCTTCCCGGTCGCCGGCAACGGGCTATTTGGCCCGGGCGGCCGGGTTTGGGTGGCGTCCGCCTGAGATCAGGTCACCGGCCGAGGCTTCTTGTTCTGCTCGAGCGGCGGTTTCGACACAAACAATGCATCGATGCCCTGCCTCACGAGTTGCAGCAGCTCGGGGCCCTTCATGTCCGTGGCGAGCCTATCCTCCTTGGCTAGGATCATCAGCGCGCATTTCCCATCGGCGAAGAAAACCTGGACCGCGCGGTCGAGAAACACCACCTTCGAAACAGCGGCCGTCTGGCGGGCGCGGATGGCCGCGGGATACTCCCGCACCAGCCAGCCGAACAGCTCCTCCATGACGCGCCCGTTCTCGACGATAATGCCGTCCGAGCTAGGGATGTTCCGTTTGGCGGTGAAGGTGATTTTGGAAAGCTCTACCTGCAGGTCGGCCGCCCGGGTGTCTGGGGCCATCTGTTCCGGAGCTTCCTTTTGCTGGGCCACCAGCAGGCCCGGCACTGCCAGCATCAAGGCGAGTGATAAGACCATGACACGGAATCGCATAGTGCGCCTCCTTGCCACCCACCGGACAAGTCAGCAATTGGGACTCCAAATCCAGCTTCGCCGGCCGCCTGCTATCCAAGTGAACTTATTGAAACTAAAGGGGAGTTTTCTTATCGGCCAGATGCGGTTGATGGATTGCGCAATATCACTCACCCGGCTTTGCGCCAACCCGCTGCTCAGAACGGCTTCCCAGTGTAATGCTCTTCGCGGTGGACGTGACCGTGGTCTTCCAGGGCTTCCAGGTGCGTGACCACTTCGGCGGGAAAGCCTAACTTCTCCGGCAGGCGCTCTTAGAGAACGGTGGCTAGGCGGTGCGCCTCGCCCAGCGTGACTTGATATGGAAACAACAAGTGCACCTCCACCCTCATCCGCAGACCAGCATTGCGGAACCGCAGGCCGTGGTACTGAATCCCCAGTTCAGAGCACACCGCGTCGAGGCTCTCGCGCAGGGCGTGCCCGGAGGCCGGATCGGAGTAGTCCATCAAACCGCCGACCGACCTCCAGATCAAATATCCGCCCGACCAGAGAATGTTCAGCGCTACGGCAATGGCCAGCAGTGGATCGAACGGCTTCCACCCCGTCCACAGCACCAGGCACAGGCCGCCGACCACTCCGAAACTGGTCCAACTGTCGGTTAGGACGTGCTTCCCGTTGGCTTCGAGGATCAGCGACCGGGTGCGCCGGCCTGTGCGCACGAGATACCAGCCCAGCGCCAGATTGATGACGGAAGCGGCGGCGGTGAACAGGGTTCCGCCGCCCAGGTTTTGCAAATGCAACCCGGCTATCCATTTCTGGATCGCCATCACAATGATGGAAATGGCGGCCAGGATGATCATGGCGCCTTCAAACCCGGCGGAGAAGAAGCTGACCCGCTCGTAGCCGTAAAGAAACCGGTCATTGGCGGGCCTGGTGCTAAGCCGGACGCTGAAAGCGGCAAACGAAACGGCCACCAGGTGCACCACCGACTCGGCGGCGTCGGAAAGAATGGCTGCCGAGCCGGTCAGCAGGTAGGCGGTCGTCTTGCCTACCAGCATCAGCACGCCGACCAGCAGCGAGAGCAGCATAGCCCGGCGCGTCTGGTTGGCGGCATCGTTGGGGTCCATGGCGCTGGTAACCGTTATAGCAAGCGAAAGGCCGAACAGGGCAGCTCCAGCGGTGTGCTATGCTCCACTGGGAGGGGATGTTGCGTTTCGATCAACTGGTCCGCGCTGGCATGACGATCCGCGAGATCCGACTCCGGTTTCCGGAGACGGCCTCGGTGCTCGAACAATACGGGTTCCGCGAGGCGTGCGACGATTGCCGAGTGGAAGTGGTGGCCCGCCGGCAGGGCCTTTCCTCGCTGGATGTGGTGGACGCTCTGAACCAGGCCGTCCTCGCGGCCAGAACCCAGAACAGTCATAATGAAGTCTAGCCCCAAATTGCCGATAGCGGCCTTAGCTACTGGCGTGAGGCACGCGGTATGGCAGACACCGAAACCGCTCGCGAGACTCTCCTCGGAAGACCCCTGGTCGTATTTTTTGCGCCGCGCACTGGCGCCGTCATCGGCGCCACGGAGACTCCCGGCAGCGTCGGCCGCACGATCCTCTGGAACCTGATCCGCAGTCCTTTTGGGGGAACGGTTTTCCCCGTCAATCCCAAGCGTCCCAGCGTCCTAGGCATCAAGGCTTACCCGAAGATCGGTGATGTGCCGGAGAGGGTAGACCTGGCCGTGGTCGTCACGCCGGCGCCGACCGTGCCGGGCGTCATCAACGAATGCGTCGCTGCGGGCGTAAAAGGCGCCGTTATCATCTCTGCCGGGTTCAAGGAAGCGGGGCCCGAGGGCGCGGCACTGGAGCGCCAGATTCGGGAGCGGGCCCGGCGCGGCAAGATGCGGATCATCGGCCCCAATTGCCTCGGCGTGATGAGCCCGCTGACCGGCCTGAACGCCACCTTCGCCGGCGCCATGGCCCGGCCCGGCAGCGTGGGCTTCATCAGCCAGAGCGGCGCGCTGTGCACCGCCATCCTCGATTGGAGCCTCCGCGAGCTGGTAGGTTTCAGCGCTTTTCTTTCCATCGGCTCCATGCTCGACGTCGGCTGGGGCGACCTGATCGACTACCTGGGTGATGATCCGCGCACGCGCAGCATCGTCATCTACATGGAATCGATCGGCGACGCACGCGCTTTTCTTTCGGCCGCAAGGGAAGTAGCGCTCACCAAGCCGATCATAATCATCAAGGCCGGACGCACGGAGGCCGCCGCCCGGGCAGCCGCTTCCCACACCGGCTCGCTCGCCGGCAGCAACGAAGTGCTCGAGGCCGCCTTCCGTCGCAGCGGTGTGCTGTCGGTGAACCACATCGCGGACCTGTTCTACATGGCCGAGGTGCTGTCCAAGCAGCCGCGTCCCAAAGGCCCGCGCCTCACAATCCTCACCAACGCCGGCGGCCCCGGCGTGCTCGCCACCGACGAGCTGATCCTGCAGAGCGGCGAGCTGGCGGAATTGTCGAATGAAACGATCGAGGCCCTCGACCGAATTCTGCCGCCGCATTGGAGCCACGGCAATCCGATCGACATCTTGGGCGACGCGGGTCCGGACCGCTACGCAAAGGCGGTCGAGATTGCCGCTGCAGATCCGAACAGCGACGGCTTGCTGGTGATTCTGACGCCGCAGGCCATGACGGATCCGACCCGGACGGCCGAGCAGCTTCAGGCTTTCGCCAAGCTCGAGGGCAAGCCCATCCTCGCCAGTTGGATGGGAGGCGCCGAGGTCGCCGAGGGCGAAGGCATCCTCAACCGCGCCAACATCCCCACTTTCTCCTACCCCGATACCGCCGCCCGCGCCTTCCATTACATGTGGCTGTACAGCTACAACCTGCGAGGGCTGTACGAAACGCCCACGCCGGCCGGCGACTAGGAAGAAACCGCTGCCGGACGCGAGCTAGCCGAGAAGATCGTTCAGCAAGCGCGCCAGGCCGGCCGCACGATTCTGACCGAGGTCGAGTCGAAGAAACTCCTGGCCGCTTACGGCATCCCGACCGTTCCCACCGAAGCCGCCGCCAGCGAAGAAGAAGCCGTCAGCCTGGCGAGGGAAATGGGTTATCCGGTCGTCCTGAAGCTGCTTTCTCAGACCATCACGCACAAGACCGATGTGGGGGGCGTGCGGCTTAACCTGAACGACGAAGCCTCGGTCCGGATCGCCTACCGCGCCATTGAAGCTTCCGTGCGGGAGAAGGCCGGCCCCGGGCATTTCCAGGGTGTGACCGTCCAGCCGATGGTCAAACCCGAAGGGTGCGAGATCATCATTGGCAGCAGCCTTGATCCGCAGTTCGGCCCGGTGCTGTTGTTCGGCGCCGGCGGGCAACTGGTGGAAGTCTTCAAAGACCGGGCGCTGGCCCTGCCGCCCCTCAATACAACCCTGGCGCGACGGATGATGGAGCAAACCCGCATCTTCACCGCCTTGCAAGGCGTCCGGGGAAGAAAACCAGTCGATCTGGCGGCGCTGGAGCGGCTGCTGGCGCGCTTCAGCCAACTGGTGGTCGACGAGCGGTGGATCCAAGAGATCGACATCAATCCGCTGCTGGCATCTGCCGACCTGCTCGTCGCGCTCGACGCCCGCGTGGTCGTGCAGGGCCCGGAGATCCGCAAAGAAGACCTGCCCAAGCCCGCCATCCGCCCCTACCCGACCAAGTACGTCAGGCCGTGGACGATGAAAAACGGCGAGCCGGTCACGATCCGGCCGATCCGCCCGGAGGATGAGCCGCTGATGGTGCGCTTCCATGAGACGCTTTCCGAGCGCAGCGTCTATTTCCGCTACTTCCACATGGTGAACCTGAGCCAGCGCGTGGCGCACGAGCGGTTGATCCGCATCTGTTTCATCGATTACAACCGCCAGATGGCCCTGGTCGCCGATCGCAAGAATCCCGCAACCGGCGAGCACGAAATCCTGGGCGTCGGCCGGCTAACCCGGCTGCACGGCGTCAACGCGGCCGAGTGCGCCGCCCTGGTGAGCGATCAGTGGCAGAGCCAGGGGCTGGGCACGGAGTTGCTGCAGCGTCTAATTGACGTGGCCCGTGACGAAAAGCTCGACCGCTTGACGGCCGACATTCTTTCCGAGAACCGCGTCATCCAGCGCGTCTGCGAGAAGCTCGGCTTCCGCCTGCGGTATTCGCCCGAGGACGACGTGGTGAAGGCGGAGCTGGCCCTCTAGAGTGGCTCCTTACGGGCTGGATCCTACGCCGCCTTCACCGCCGGGGCCGGCTGGTAGACGGGGAACAGCCAATGGCGATAGGCGGTCAGGCGGGCATGGGTTGCATTAAGATATAGCTGCCGGAGCTCGCTGGCCACCGGCCCAATCTTGCCCCAGCCGACCGGGCGGTGGTCCACGCGGATGATAGGAGCCACCTCGACCGCCGTGCCGGTGAAGAACATTTCCTCGCAGATGTAGAGCTCGCTGCGGTCGATGGGCCTCTCCACCACTTCCAGGCGCATCTCCCGCCGCGCCAGCTCCATGACGCAATCGCGCGTGATCCCTTCCAGGATGTTTTCCGTCACCGGCGGCGTGACGAGCCGGCCCTGGCGTGCTAGAAAGATGTTGCAGGCCGCGCCCTCCGCCACGTGGCCGTTCTCGTTGAGAAAAATGGCCTCGTCGAAACCGTTACGCCGAGCCTCGTCGCCCGCGAGCGCGCTGTTCACGTAGGCACCGCAGATCTTAGCCCGGCCGGGGATCGCCGTATCCTCGATGCGCCTCCAGGAAACCACGCCGGC